>JABJMI010000314.1 GCA_018659505.1 Planctomicrobium sp. | reverse complement strand
TTGTTCAGTTCAGTTTTACAAACGACGGATGGCTTACGGCTGATCATTCCTAATGGACAAATCACTTCCAATGTCATCAAAAATTTCTCGATTGAACCAACACGCATGATCCCGTTGGTCATCGGTTGTGGCTACTGTGACGACCTACGCGAAGTGAAAAAACTATTGCTCAGCGTTGTCGAGTCTCAGGAAAACGTGCTCCAAGAGCCTGCCCCACTTGTCGCAGTCGATGAACTCGGTGCGAGTTCCGTCAATTTTGTGGTGCGCCCCTGGGTGAATAACGCCGATTTCGGAAGTACCAAAAGAGAACTGACTGAACGGATCAAACTTGCCTTCGACGAACATGGCTTTAGTTTTCCTTACCCCAGCCAAGATGTTTATCTGCATCAAGAAAGCGGAAATAGCTGAGTAAGATGTGGTGCTTCGACCTCATTCCTCTAAACATTTTGCCCTGATCGGCAATTTTTGCCAGTCAATTCTTTCACTTGGAGATTTGTACGGTTAGACTAGACCTTGTTAATTGTAGGAATTGTGCATCCGTATCAGGAGGATCGATGCTATCTACTCCCCGTTAGGTCAATGATTGACCGTTTCGCAGCATCAATTGCAAGTGATTCGATCAGGGACAGGCAATGCTGGCAGCGATGCGAGCATGACATTATGAGGACTAAGATGAGCAAAACGACCTTTCGTTTTATCGCAGCACTGACAATCGCGTCGTCTTTAGGCGTATCCCTTCCGAAACATGTTGAAGCGGGAGCCATTCCGTGGACTTATAATGCCATATTCGGATACGGTCCCATGTTTCCACGTCGCCATGGATACACCGCTGGATATTCACCGATGTACTCCGGCATGAATATATGGGGTGCGAATTACGGTCAAGCTTATTCAGCGAACTACGGTCCAAGCATGGGCTGGTCTCCGTCTGTCACAAGTTATTATGGACCATCTTATTACGGTGGCGGATCTGTTTACAGCAGTGCTAGTTGTGGCTGTAACCCGTGTGGAGTTTCTGCTTGCGATCCTTGTGGAGGGAACTCTGGATGTCCGAATGGAAACTGTGCTTCAACTGAGGGAACTTACTCGCCCGCTCCAGTCAAGAATAACGGAAACAACTCCTCTGAAGTGACGCCAACCTTTAAGCCAACGTCTCCAGAAAAAGTCGCTCCCGATCCAGCGGATGATTTTGTACCAGTGGACCGAAGAGAAAGTGAATTCGTCTCACCCCGCTCAAACAGTACGATTCCCAACACTCCGACCAACCTAGGTACCGACTCCACGATTCCTGATAACTTGAATTCAAACGGAAATGGAACCTCAACAATTCCGATGTCCCCAATCGAGCGTCCTATGGCTCCCGGGAATAACACTGAAAGCACGATCCCAAATATCAACAACCGTTCCACGATTCCAGAGAATAATAGCTCTACAATTCCTGAGAACACTCGCTCAACGATCCCAGAGAATCCAGCATCGAGAGAGTTCCCACCACCGATTTCTCGTCCTGCTCCGACCGAACCATCAAGTAACGAGGTCATCCCGGGTAACACAAATGTTGAACCGCTGGAACTCGAATTGATCCCAGTGGCAAGAGTGGTTGTAGAACGCAAACGGGTCTCAATGAAAGCCGGTTACCGTATCCCAATCGTTTCCAGAATTGATGTCCCAACAGATCGTATTCTCGAAGCCGGTTCTTCGAACTTGGCGATCAGGTAAGCTACCTGTACATCGCGACGCTGCGTCATTTGAGAGCAAAGCTAACCTTCATGGGGCGGGCTTTGCTCTCTGACCAGACTTTAAGTTGTAGGCTTTCTTAACGCCGTTAATCTCGATGATCCGGGGTTTTCTGATGTACCCAATGTAATTCAGGAAATCTTTCAGATTAACGATCCGAATTCCTTTCTTTAGCGCCTCTTTTCGCAATGCGAT
The DNA here is from genome assembly GCA_018659505.1 of Planctomicrobium sp. Taxonomy (GTDB): domain Bacteria; phylum Planctomycetota; class Planctomycetia; order Planctomycetales; family Planctomycetaceae; genus Thalassoglobus. The sequence continues at coordinate 925 of JABJMI010000314.1, read as the reverse complement.
AGACTCGTCAATGATTCGTTGAATTTCTGCTGCGCGCATTGGATTCTTGGCTATTGGATTCGGATTGGGGATTTCGCCGATGACCAGGAATTTAGTCTTCTGAGTCATCTCGCCTTTTTCAGGGATACGATTTCCTTGATCACTCACTTCCAACTCAATCTCTGCGCCTGCATTTTCAAGGATATCGTGAAGAAGTTCACGGTCACTTTCACCATCTCCGTCAAGGTCCAATGTGCCGATGAATGAGAAGAACTCAATTTGACCAGAGGTGAATATCGGAGAGTCAACCAGATCACCTTCCTGAATTGGGCGGTCGAAATCTTCCTGAATTACTCGCGCTTCAGCCAAGTGATTGTTGATAATTTTCGTGACTTCGATCTTCGCTTTGATGTCCTTTTTGTTCTTCCCGAGATCGATATGCTTTTGTGGATAAACACTAAACGATATCTGCGGTCGCAGCTTGTCTTCGCTGCCAAGGTCGATCCATACTCTCCTCGTGACAGGATCAACACGGACAATGATGCCATCGAATTTCTCAACAGGCTCTTCGCCTTCTTTCTCACCAGAAGTATTCAACTCAGTCAGTTCACTTGTGGATTCTTTTTCGCTCTCTTGATCGGCAACCTCCGTATCAATTTCACCAGCCACAACTACAAGCCGTGGTTCAGAATGATCGATCTTCTCCTGCGAGTTTGCTGGACCGGAAGAAAACAAGCCAACCGTGATTGTCGAAAACAACAACACAGACGTCGTGAGAATTTTTCCGGTGGTCAACATTGGAAGGTCCTGAGTTAGAATTTTCACAGCTTCGGGCGAGCAAACCCAGGGGTAAGGCGTTCCCTGTACCGTCGCCATGCCCCCGGCAATTGTTGAAGTCGAAAGACTGGCATGAATGGAAGCTTGAGCAACTGATTGCCACAGCGAC
>JABJMI010000187.1 GCA_018659505.1 Planctomicrobium sp. | reverse complement strand
TGAGCCAAAAGCGCTGAAGGTTGAAGTCAATCGAATGTTGAATGATCCGCGTTCGATGAGGTTCGTGCGTCAATTCACCGAGCAATGGCTGCACCTTGACTACGTTGATCGCGTTGCTGTGGACCGCGAGTACTATCCTAGGTTCGATGACTCGCTTAAGAAGCACATGCGCGAGGAGACTCAAGCGTTCTTCGCAGAACTGATTCGTAGTGACTTGAGTGCCATGAACCTGTTGTCCTCGGAGTTCGCGATGTTGAATGAACCTTTGGCCAAGCACTACGGAATCGAAGGTGTCTTTGGGCGCGCGTTTCGACGAGTCGATCTGGAAGTCGATTCTCATCGCGGTGGCTTGCTGGGGCAGGCGAGCATTTTACTGAGTAATTCCACGGGGGCGGATTCGCATGTGGTTCGTCGCGCGGTTTGGATCCGCGATCGTTTGCTGAATGATCCACCTTCCCCACCGCCACCCGACACGCCACCATTAGACAAAGCCGATCCAATGTTTGCGAAACTTTCCGTGCGAGAACAGCTGGAGATTCATCGTAGCCGAGAAGCCTGTGCGAGCTGCCATCGTGGGATTGATCCTTGGGGAATTGCGTTAGAGAACTACGATGCGGTTGGGCTTTGGCGAGTTGAAATTCGCCGCAAGGCAGACGGCAAGTTCGAAACACTGCCGGTTAAGGCCAGCGATGTATTGCCCGACCACCACAACCTCGACGGTCCCGATTCGCTGAAAGAGTATTTGGTGAATCAACGCAAGGATGAATTTGCAAAATCCCTTGTCACTAGATTGGCAACGTACGCACTGGGCCGGCGAATGGAGCTAAGCGATCAGGCAACAATTGAACGATTGACGAACGAATTTGCAGCAAATGAATATCGTATACGGGGTTTAATCCATAACATTGTCGCTAGCGAACTGTTCCTGACAAAATAAAATGGGACAGTCTACCCGCCAGTCGATAAAATTCCGGTCACATGACAAGCTGGAAACCTACATTCCGAAGAGAGTAATTGATGATGAATCTTAATCGACGCACATTCTTGCTTGGAACCGGCGTGTCATTAGGTCTGCCCTGGTTGGAATGCATGGGGGAAGACGCAAAGCAAGAGGATCCAGCGCGACGATTGTGTGCAATGTACTTTGGATTCGGCGTCGGATTGCCAAAGGAAGACAGTGATGAAGGGAAATGGCATTGGTTTCCCCGGGGCGAAGGAAGAGACTTTCAGTTCACCGAAGTGCTCAAACCGCTGGAGGCGCATCGTGAGAACATTTCAGTGCTGGGCGGTCTGTCGCATCCCAACGGTCGGAGGATGGGTGGTCACGACACCGCCGATACGTTTTTGACCGCGTCGTATTTAAACAACAGGTTTTTGCGTAACACCGTTTCGGTTGATCAACTCGCAGCGCAAGCCTTCGAGGACAAAACTCGGTTCACTTCGTTAGTGCTGTCAACTGACGGCGGTGTTGGCGAACCGACACGGTCAAGTACGTTGTCTTACGACGCCAAAGGTCGCCCCATTCCGGCGATGCACGAACCCCAGCAGATCTTTGATCGCTTCTTTGGGGTGGGCGATGCGGATTTGGTTGCAAGCCATCGCCGACTCAAAAGCACTTCGGGAATGCTGGATCGAGTGTTGGAAGATTCGCGTTCTTTGCGAGGACGATTGGGCAGCCAGGATCGCGAAAAGTTGGACGAGTATCTGGAATCGGTTCGTCAAATCGAAGAGCGAGTCCAGCGATCTCAACGTTGGCTGGACATTCCTCGCCCCGAACTGAGTGACGAGGATCGCGGGATGCTGAAGCTTGATGCCGACGACGAAGCTCCCAAAGACTTCATTCGGACTATGTATGACTTGATGTATTTGGCGTTTCGCACTGATTCGACTCGTGTGGCAACCTACCAGATCACGAATATGGCAGATTGCTCGTCCAAAGCAGCTAAGTTCCCGCAGTTGGAAGGCTTTAAGAAAACGCTGCATTCATTGGCTCACGATTGGAATAAACCAGGTGGCGCGGAAGAACTCGGTCGATGGGATCAGTTCATGGCTCAGCAACTGGCCTACTTCCTTGATCGCCTATCAAGTGCACAGGAAAGCAACGGCTCAGTACTCGACAATACGATCGTGCTGTACGGCAGCAGCAATAGTAACACGCACGAAAACAGAAATTATCCACTCGTATTGGCTGGAGGACGTCAATTGGGACTTCAGCACGGTCGGTTCCTGACATTTAAAGAAGACGTACCTCTGTCGAATCTGTTTGTCACGATGCTGAATCGTGTTGGTGTTGAGACCGAATCGTTCGTTGACAGCACTGGTGAGATTACCGAACTGACGGTTTGACCATATTTCGGGTCTTTCTCTGGTTGTTATTTGGCGAGTCGATTGAATACTGACGAGGTTTGATAGCTATGATTCGCAAGCGACACATCGAGGAAACCAATTCGCTTCTGAAGGTTTTGATGTAGCCCCTCCTGTTCAATAGATGTTTTCGATGTTAACTCGTTGATTGATTTGGGGTTCCGTCTGGCCAACCGCTCTCAGAACCGAGCAAAGGATTTTAGAAATTCGATACTGCTAAAGAACCATCGCATCTTCCACGCAGAGATGAACGATCAGTGAGGAGATTGAAAAGCACAAGAAAATGGTTTGAGGCGAATTACGCGGCTTTTTGCTCAAACGATTTCACCAAACCACCGACGTAAGATTTCACTTCGACTTGGTCGAATGAAAGCTTCTCAACTTCTTCAGGAATCTCTCGAATTGGTGGAAGGTGGTCCCGTTTCATGTGGCTGCGATG
>JABJMI010000140.1 GCA_018659505.1 Planctomicrobium sp. | reverse complement strand
TCCCTGGAGTCAAACGATTTATCAATGGTCTTCAGGTTTGTCGCGAGCTATGTGGCTTCAAATTGAATACTTCACTCTCTTTAACTCAAACATTTATAAGTCTCTAACTAGAGTGGTATCCGACTCAGCGGCATGATTCAACTGATTTCGATATATAGTTGTGTTTATCTATTCGTCTCGGTTTTCCAGTTCTAACTAATTGATAGTGATTAGTGGCTAAGAGGCTGTGGAACTTCCCCAGATACGAGTGGATTCCGAAATTCATCTTTACTCAGTTTTGAAAAATTTGCTATGACTCCACTCTGAAACATGAATTATAGACTTTTCCTGCGCGACAGCAGGGTGAAATTGATAGGGAAAGGATTCCCCAAATGCAGAACCTGTTACTGAAATCGTTGGTTCTGACAGGTGTCATTGGTGGCAGTTGTTTTATAGTTTGGCTCGCGAATGAGAATCTGCAAAAGACTCAGTCGGAGACAGACCCCAATCAATTCGCAGCCTTAGAGACTGAGGAACAGGGTGAAGGGACATCTGAAGGCGATATAGGATTCGAGGATATCGACCTGACTCCTGAGTCTGCTGTCCCTGACGAATCATCGTCGACTGTCTCGACAATTCCTCAACAATCTGAAGAGGAAGATGGTCCCCAGCCGACCCTCGCGAAAACAGATGCTTTTGTTCCGTTGGGATCATCTGATGGAACAGAAGGCATTGAAGAACCCGTCTTTCTCCCGGAAAATTTCGAACCTCAAGACCTCGCTGAGTCTTCAGCCGGACCCCAAGAATTTCCTGGGGCAGTAAGGCACGGTGAAGTCCCGAATGTCGCTGCGGCTCCGGTCATGCCGTTAACTTTTTATCCGGCTGGCGGAAAAGACATTCCAAAGGTTAACTTAGCACTAAATGAAGAGACAGCTTCTGAAAGAGAAAGAGCGATCCTTCCTGTTGGTGCAACAGAATCTGTGTATCCAGAACCTGCGGGGCAACAGGAACTCGCCCAGACAGAAGTTCCTTCACTCCGTTTTGGACCAGCTGCCAATCTTGAATCGGGTGGGCTTTTAGCTCCAGCTCCAGCTCAAATGGAGGAATCACAAGGAATCGTACAGCTTCCGACTACGAAACCAGAACCCGTGGTTTTGTCGTCAAGTGAACTGCCAACTCTTCCCGAGGAACGAAATGAATTGGCATTAGCGACACCGTTATTACCGATTCATAAAAATGAACTGACAGTCGGTGGCGTTGAAGCTGAACATGAAATCAATAACTCAACCTCGAATCTTGTTCCCGAAGAGAACCCCTTTGCAAAGTTTCGAAACAATCAAAATGCCCCAGGTCCGAAAGACCTCATTGTGAGAACAAGTGGAGAGTCACAGCCAAGTGTTGAGCCCGAACTTGGAGACAATCCATTCGCAAGATTCCAAAATCAGCCACTCCGAACAGCGAATGTCGAGACGGTTGAACCGAGTGAAATCGGCTTTAATGCTCCTCCTCCACAACCATCGGCACCAGTTGTCGAGAATGATCCCTTTGGAAGTCACACAGCTTCAGGCGAAGTCATGCCTGCTGGGAATCTAGAACTTGCACAGAATCAACCAGTTCCCGAAGAATTGTTACCACCTCTTGCCCCTGTCGCTCTGAATTCGGGGTTAGAAATCGAGAATCAACCTGTCTTGCCAGAGCCAACACCAGTCACTGAAACGGAAGAATCAGTCTTCCCTACGAATGCTCCAGCGATTCCAGTCATGGCAGAACCGAGGCCGTTGCCAGCAGCAGGACGTCCTGCATTTGCAGAATCAGAAGACGTTCTTCCTGGGGAACCGCCTTCTAGTTCAACTCTCACTACAAACGAATCAGTATTTCCATTAAATCAAGAACTACCTGAGCCCGAGATTGCTCCACTTGGCAATAATGATCTGGCACAGGATGAACTCTTCCCAGCTGATCTTCCTCGAAATGCACGACCTGCTGCGACTCTTGGAAGCATTGGTTCAGCAGATGAAGTCATACCAGCTAACTTCGGAAACGAACCGACTCTTGCACCGCCAGTGACACCAATCACTAGTTTCGAACCGACTGCAACTGTTTCAACACCGATGACAATCACACCTCTTGAATCGTCCATTCCAACGGTCAGCGAACCAACTCTGAGCGAGATTCGAACGACGCCCGAAGTGAATACGTTTCAAAATCCTGAGAACTCTGGAATTGAACAAAATTATGATCGTACGATCTCATCGACGCCACAGTCACCTGAATTAAAAATTGAGAAGATTGCCCCGAAGCAAGCTTCTATTGGAGAGCCGTTGATCTATGCGATTCGCATTCAGAATGTTGGTGGCAGTGACGCTCGTTCTGTTGTTGTCGAAGATCGAATTCCACGGGGGACACGCCTCGAAGGAACCATTCCACAAGCCGTTCTGACGAATGAAAAACTGACCTGGGACTTAGGCATCGTTCCTCCCGGTGAAGAACGTACAATTCAATTGAAAGTTGTTCCTCTGCAAGCCGGAGATATTGGAAGCGTTGCGACAGTCTCTTTCGAAGCTGCAGTCGCAGCCACAATTCGAGTGACCGCTCCTGAACTTTCAGTCGATATCGATGGACCTGCAGAAACATTGCTCGGCAAAAATGTTCCCTACAAGTTTACTGTCAAAAATACAGGACAGGGTAACGCCAAGGATGTTGTATTAAGAGCCGTTTTGCCTCCTTCGCTGAAGCATCCTAATGGAAGTGACATCGAAGCAAATTTGGATGATATCCCGGCTGGTGAAACTAGAACGGTTGATCTCGTTGTCGTTGCAGATGCTGTGGGAGTCTTTACTCCTGAAGTTCTCATTTGGATGAATGGCAAAGATGTTGCAAAAAACCGTGCGGACCTGAGGATTCTGGAATCTCGTTTGCGATTGAGCAGAACAGGACCGAAAAGAAGATTCGTCGGACGTCCCGCAGAGTTTGTGACTGAAGTTACCAATGATCCAAGCATCGCACTGACGAATATCACCGTCGAAGAAGAGTTGCCTGTTTCTCTTGAGCCTGCCACACAAATTGCTGGCTGGAACCCTCAACGGAGAGTGATTCAAAGGATGATCCCTGCCCTTCAGCCAGGCGAAACAAGAAAGTTCTCCACACAGCTGATTCCGAATCAAGCAGGTGAACTGACTGGTAAAATTGTTGTCCAAGATCAAGCGGGCAATCGAGCGAATCTGGATACCCCATTGAGCGTCAAAGGCTTCGCGGACCTTGCAGTTGATATCTACGGGGAAAATAAATTCGTTGTCGTCGGTGACCAGGTTTCATTCCGCTTGAATTTGAAAAACGACGGGACAGCGACTGCGAACAATGTTCAAGCTGAATTCGAAATTCCTCAAGGACTAGTTTTCGCCGCAGCAACAGGACCTAGCACATATCAAGTTGTTGGAAACAAAGTTCAGTTCGCTGCCGTTGATCAAATTCCAGTCAACGCCGAAAAGAGCTACGACATCGTGCTGACAGCTGCGGAGGAGTGTAATACAAAAGTGAAGATCGCCTTACACTCCGCCGAATACAGCGAACCGATCAACCGCGAAGAACCGGTGAGAGTTGTTTCGGAC
>JABJMI010000190.1 GCA_018659505.1 Planctomicrobium sp. | reverse complement strand
CATTACTAAAAAACTTCTCGACTTTTCATATAGCGGGGGCGATGAGAAGAACCTGTACGACGTTGTCGCGGTCTGCCAAGAGGTGACTTCGATGGTCTCACATCTCAGTAAGTACAAAGACAAATCGGTCACCGTAAATCGTTCCCTTCCGTTACATGCTTGGGTCAATGGACCGGAGATCAAGCAAGTTGTTCTCAACATTATTGCGAACGCACTTGATGCTTCCGAGTCCGGTGGAACAGTTGAAGTCGCGGTGAATGAACTACCTGATCAAGTCGAAATTTCGGTAACTGATCATGGTTCTGGGATGACCAAGGAGCAACAAGCAAAAATCTTCGAACCATTTTTTACGACGAAGGAAGTTGGCCAAGGGACCGGATTAGGACTTTCCATTACGCATCGCATCATGGTCGATCACGACGGAACGCTCGAAGTTCACAGCGACGGAGAAGGACAAGGTTCCACATTTACGCTGCGATTCCCGAAGAAAAAAGCTTCACTGCGTGCTGCATAAATCACTCAATTAGACGTTGGGTGGGTGAAGTTCGTCGATCCTCGTGAACGGTGGGTTACACAATGAGTCGTGAATCAAAGGCAACAGTTCTTCATCGAGGAAATCGAGAACGTAACCCACCAATTCATCAACGAATTGCTTCAACCACCCTACGAGACTTACGTATCAGTAAGACTGAATTTCCGTTTGAGCAATCATTGAGAATTCTGAACATCAAGCACAATCGTTAGACCCGGTGACTTCATCACCTTCGCTAAATACTGGGTTAATTGCCTCAATCAACTGGCGAAGACCGCCAATCGGCAATTCTTTCCCTGTTTGCCCAGAATTCCGACTCTCTTTGGTCGATATTCATTCTGTGTAGCGGGACCTGAGCGATGCGTGATGGGTATTTTCTCCCAAAACTTTAATAGCAGGACTGTGCATCCACTCCATAATCAAGACTTGATCATGGTACTGAAGTGTGGAAGTAATCAGAGTTGGAAAAGGTACGATGGCGGAAACATCTCAATCAGCGATGCGAGTAATCGGTTTGATCTTCTTCACGATGGTCTTCGCCGGTGCTTGGGCGAATGACCGGCCGAATGAAAGAATGGCACTCAAGGAAATGCCGAAGTCGACAGAGATTCTTAGCAAGGAAGATGAGACTGCCAGCGAAGTCGCACCGGAAGTTAAGGCTGAGGAAGAATTGGTAGCGATTGAAGTCCCTGCTCCAATCGAAATTCCGAGACCAGTATTAGAAGTGCTCGATCCAACGGCAATTGACATGACGATGACCATCTCAATTGAATCCTTAGGACTTTCAATTGCAGATGTCACCATTAAACAGCACGTTCAAGAACTACCGCTCGGCATTGCGAACGGAGACTACCTGATGGTCGATCCTCAAGGTGGCGTCGGTTGGATTAGGATTCGAGGACAGCAACAAAAAGATACTGGTGAAACAATGCTCGCCACGACAATTGGCGACGAGGTTGTGCGGTACATGCGAGTCTCACCAATCGATGCAGTCGAGCCTGTGCAAAAGCCGGTTACCGTTCCACGGCAATATGCTCTTGAAGAATCTGAGTCCGTCGTCAGGTGAAAGCTTGCACACTTTAAGTGTGCAGCTAAGCGGATTGTTGCTTATTCGTTCTTAGAACGATCCGATAGAAAACCAGATCGCTGCCAGAATAGCGCCGGCGATCATGCCGGCGACTGTATCATCAGACATGACTCCCCATGGACCGGGGAGTGCTTCGAAGCTTCGGACTGGCCACAGCTTGCTGATATCGAAAATTCGGAAGAGAACAAATCCGGCAATCGCAGTTCCAATCGTTACTGGCACAAGCAAGAAGACGAAAGCAAACGCAGCGATCTCGTCATAAACAACATGCTTTGGGTCACCGGTTTGATAGTGCCTGATCCCTGCGTCGCAAATGGGAATGCCGATGGCGAAGAGAATGATGCCGCTGAGAAGCATAAAGGCCCAATGAGGATTGAGGCTTTGTAATCCTAACGCGAGGAGTGGTCCCCATAGGCTTCCGAAAGTTCCCGGCGCGATACGCACCTTGCCAACCCCCAAGCCAGTCGAGAGTAGAACGAGAATCTTCTCGACGAGAGTATCGTTTGGTAAAGGAATCGGTTGTCCCGGAATTTCGTTCACGGCATCTCTACCAATACTGCGTTGTCTTCAATTTTCACTGGAAACGATTCCTGACGGATTTGGTCATTCAAACACATTGCACCCGAGTGAACATCGTACTGCCAACCATGCCAGGGGCAAGTGACAATACATCCGCTCAGAACACCCTCTCCCAACGGACCACCTGCGTGCGCACAGATTCCGTCAATCGCCTGGAATTCTCCGGCGACGTTGAACAACGCTACGATTCGACCGTTGATGGTGAACTCTTTTCCTTGCCCGACAGGAATTTGATCCACCTTCGCGATTTCAATCCAGTTTGACATGTTCTTTGTTTCTTGGAAGACTTTCTTAACGGAATGATCGTCAGATTCCTCAGGCGTTGAACCGCAGGAAATCACACATGTTCTCCGATGATGATCGGCAGATAATTGATCTTAGGTTGATGTCGCTGCAATTTCATTAGCCAATCATAATCATTTGTAATTTGAGCGTCTTGTGATTGCCACGTCTCCCTTTTCGCCAATTCCTTCCGTACGCAAAGGCACATTGTATCAATGTCGCCAACTTGAAAGATGCCATCCCACTTCCTTGGAATTGTGACGACACCGGTCGTCTTCCTTAAATGATGCTGAGTT
>JABJMI010000192.1 GCA_018659505.1 Planctomicrobium sp. | reverse complement strand
TTCTTCAACTGTTAATTGTTGCCCGTATGCTGTCTTGAGCGGCGCCATCTTGGCACTCCATGCCGGATCCCCGTAGAAGGCGACAGTATCCCGGTCCCAGAGTAGACCACGGGAGTCAAAGTTCGTCAGACCAAGCGACTGCCCGGCTTTGTTAGGAGCCGACACGGAGATATTACCACCGGGGTTCACATCAATTCCGACAATGTCGTCATAGTAAGTTTCGAGACGATGAATGAGTGCGTACTGATTCGCATGAAATGCCTCAGCGAGTGTGTACCGACCAGGTTGCTCCACGAAGTAGTCCAGAACTCCCCAACCGCTGTAGCCGTACCAAGTCAGCACGGTGTAACCGATCATTTGATTCACACCGAGATCGTTCATCCAGGCGAGTGCCATGGCATCTGGACCATCAATATGCCCCATGAGGCAATTTCCTATTGGTAGATACACTTTCGGATTCGATGAACGAATCTCGAATTTTTCACCACTCGTTGTCACTCCAAGCATGTGACCATCTTTGGAGCGGAAGTGGCCGTTTCGATATCGAAATCCGATCTGCCAATCTCGTTCGGTCGCGTGACCTGACGTCACAAACAAGTCCGTACTGTCACCTGTCAATGTGTCAGCGAGTGCTCGCGTCGTGTCAGCTGGTCCACTTGATTCAACGATTTTACCATCACTCTTACTGACCGTTTTATGCTTCACGAGTTCGTCATACCAGACTCCTTGACTGCACATGTCGAGGGCGACTTCTGTACCAGAAGCAATATTTTTGACCGTAAGAGGGGCACTATGATTGGCGATCCGGAGCGCATTTGCAGCATCATAACCAGTGAGAACTCCCCATAAGGTGTCAGAATAGGGATCCTCGTCAATTCGACGAGTCAAACGATGGACGTCTGCAACAAACTGCCGACCTGCCTCCGCAGACGTCGCTATGAAGCATGTATATCGAGGGTGAGAACTTTGCAATGCCGGTAAAGCTTCATCGATCTGATCTTTCCAAGTGATGACCTCAGCCCCCTTGTGCTTTTTGACAAGCGCATCGACAACTTCGCTCCAGTTTGGGGCGCTCGCTGTCGCTTTGGAGACCACAATTGAGTAACTCTCAGCGAGCGAAAGGTCGCAGACTATGAATGTGCTGGCAAAAAATGCAAGAAGAAAGATTTTCATATTGATTCCCTAATGGGGGGTTACAAAAACGAGAGCATTCAGGTGATGTCAGAATGATAGAGTAGCAGTTTGATCAATCTTGACTCTCAATTCATTTTACTACCCCTATTTTACTTCCGCAATTGAGGTGGAGAGCAGGCAAGACTTATCTATAGCAGCGGTGGCGATGATGTTGTCACGGTAAGCCGTGAGATTCAGATCGCGGCAACAGCGACTTGATCTTGAAGATCAACTTGGAGTTTGTGAAATCTTGCGAGTCGGAATACACACCGCAAGGGGCTTGCAGTTATCCTCGTACAAAGCTCGATTCATCGTGTTGTCAAGCTGTCGAATATCCGCTTGGATGAAGTCGTCAGCCCTATGACGTTTCGTTCTGAAAATTAAAATGCGATCTGTTTGGTTGACCGTCGTAGCTTTCAAATAAGTTACCGCTCTTGTGGATTTACAAAATTGATTTTTCGCTGACTAATGGCGGTCATGCGTTCGTCGCCGAAAATAATGCAGATAGTTTCGAACTGCTGCAGGCATCCAACGGCTTTCAGATTTCGATCACTTGTTCATTCAACTCATTGTGAAAGTGGATTCGGATTTTTGACGAAGGCAGCGGGGCGACTGTTGTCAGCGAGCTCTTTTGCGAACGACTTTAGATATCCGTTGAGTCTCTGTACGACTTCTGGATTCGATTTTATGAGATTCTTCTTTTCGCCAATGTCACTGTCGAGGTCGTAAAGCTGCGTTGGTTTTCCTTTGTTCGTATGAAGTTTCCACTTGCCGGACCTCACGGCTAATAACTGGTTTCCGCTGTGGTAGAAGAACATTTCGTGCGGAGTTTTCGCCTCACCGATGAGAGTTGACCAGATGTCTTTGCCGTCGATGACGCGGTCTGCGGGGATCGCCGCACCCGCCAACTTTGCGAACGTCGGCAGAAGGTCCATTGTTGTCATGAGTGCTTCCTACTAAGGATCGATGTTCGTCGTAGCTGAATGGATCATAAAGCGAAGCTGCCTGCGGGACTCGTCGAATCTCTTCCGCGATATCAGGACGCGGCTCGCTGTGAACGGTAAACTTCTCTCGGGCGAAGAAGCCAGTGTGACGCTCGCGATGGTATGACGGAGCGTACTTGAGCCCGCGCTTGCGTACCGCTTTAGCAAGATCCCGCTTCGGTCCCATGTCGACATCGTTCCTGGGCGTCAGATCGGAATCCCAATTCGCCCAGCCATCGTGGTGTTCTGCTGTGAGCACGACATACTTGGCACCGAATTCCTCAAGCAGCTCAGCCCATGCGTCTGGATCCCACTTCTCCGCTTTGAATTCGGGGAGAGTGTCCTTGTGTCCAAACTCTGGTGGCGTCGAGCCCCATCTCTCTTTTATGAAAGGGTAATAGTGTGCCGGATCTTCATACAGCATCTTCGGGACATGCTCTGCGTAGTCACGTCCACCTTTGCGATAGCCGATCGCTCTGTACGGTCCCCAGTGAATGAAGATGCCGATCTTGCCGTCGTCAAACCATATAGGCACAGTCATTTTCTGAAGCGATTCCCAACTGCCGTTTTAGCGTCCGGTTTTGGGGGCAACCTCGGATGTCTTCGCATTCAGCTGTGAATCTAACTCAACTGCAAGTTCCTGGAAGGCGGTGTTTTCGCCAGCGGCAGTTGAAGTGACCGGCGAAACTGCCCACACAATCCAGCGAAAAAAACCGAGCGGTTTTCCTAATGGAGTGTGCAGCGAAGCGGCGGTGAATTCAGCCTGGGTACCACCGATAGTGTCGATCGTGCCGAGTTGCGTGAGCGCATTCAAATCCCATCCAGGATCGGTAGCCGAATTGCTTCCATAAATCGTAAGCTTCTGTGCGCCGCGAGTTCCACTCTGATTAAACGACCAACTGGTCACCGATTTTACTGGCTGAGCACTTCCTAGGTCGATCTTATATGCGCCATTGTGAATGCCGTTGCCGAAAACTGGTCCAAAGCCTTTGCCTAGCTTACCGTCAATAAGTGAGTTCAACGGGTCATTGTTGGTTTTCTGATTGGCTGTTATTTTTCTATTTGATCTTAGTGGAACCTGTAGCTTTACAAATCCATTTGAGGAAGATGCCGTTTCAATTTCGACGATCGTTGGCAACTCAATCGTTAGCTTCATCGACTCTTGATTACGAACGACTTTGAACATCACCGAAGCGGACTTCACTCGCGACAACACCTTGAAGAACCGATCAATATTAGTGACCGGCTCTCCGTTGACTGCCTGAATGAGATCTCTTCCCTTGAGTCCAAACTTCGCTGCCGTAGAAGCTTCTGGAATATCAGTCAAAACGATACCGCCTTCTTCCTTACTTACGCCGTAAGCTGAAAACGCATCGCCCGTAAGATCTGCCAATGTGGCTCCGAGCCAGCTACGCTGCACTGGTTTTGCCTGGGGTTTGCTACCTCCGCCACTTTGTGAATGGACGAGGGACGGCGTCTTTGCAATTGCTTTGAGTGCCGGCTTTTTCACTCCAAACTGGTCCATTGGAAAGTTCGTAAATCCGAGTTCCAAGGCAGCCGAACCTTTCTTTACTCGAAAGTCGCCTTTGTTAGGATCGATAAACATCGGGTCGCCGAGAACAGAGTTCTTGTCCCAGCCAAGCTTTGCAGAGCGTTTCAAAATGTCTGAGTCATCGGAAGCGAAGAAGTTGGAATCGACAGCTGTGCCATCGTCATAAGGAG
>JABJMI010000223.1 GCA_018659505.1 Planctomicrobium sp. | reverse complement strand
TTACATTGAGAATGTTATCAGAAACTCATAACAATTCCCGACATCATTCAAGTTGCCAAGACGCTGGTAGAAGAATAGATACGGAAAAGTGAATTTATTCTATCGCTGGGATCCAATAGTTTAGAAAGAGTCAACCTTACACCTTAACGGACCTTACAACTTCGGAGCATGTTTTACTCGAATCTGATTGAAGACTTTTCCCACAAAGACGAATCAGAATTTAATTGGGGTTTCACGACTCATATTACGCAGCATCTTTTTGAGCGTACTGATGGCTTAGCTGATAACGTGCGACGGAACTACGGTAGAGGGTTGCGTAGACTCCATCGAGTTCCATTAGCGAATCGTGCTGCCCCTGTTCGATGATTCGACCGTGTTCCATCACGATGATTCTGTCAACATTGGCAAGCATGGAAAATCGGTGTGATATCATCAGAGATGTTCGTTCTGACAGCATCTCTTCGAAGGTTCCGTATAGTTTTTCTTCAGCGTTTGGGTCCAGGTTCGAGAAGGGTTCGTCGAGGATGATGACCGAAGGATTTGATGCGAGAGTCCTCGCGACCGCAAGACGCCTCCATTGACCTCCCGACAGATCGGTTTCTCCAAAGCCTCTACCGAGATGTGTCTCGTATCCTTGGGGCAACTTTGAGAGAAACTCATCAATGCCAGTGATCGCTGCCAGTTGTTTTACTTTCTCTGGTTGGTCGAAGAGCTCTTCGATGTTTCCAATTGCGATGTTCTCGTGAGCAGTTGCTTCCAGCCGAAACATATCTTGGGGAAGATATGCTAGTTGTTTATGCAGCTCATTTAAGTCGAAGTCTGTAATGGAGTTTCCATCGATTAAAACCTTGCCACTCGTCGGCTGATAGAGACCGGAAATCATGCGGGCTAAGGTTGATTTTCCTGCGCCATTTGAACCGACCAAGGCAATTTTTTCATGCGGTTCGATGACCAAGTTAATATTATTGACGGCAGGATGTTTTGCCCCCGGATAGGTATAGCTGAGGTCGCGACATTCGATGCGTCCGTTGAGTGTTTTTTGCCCTTGCGAGGGCATCAACAAAGTCCCGGTTCTTGGTGTCGGTTTGAGTTCCATGAACTCGCGCAGATTGACGATATCAAAATGGGAACCAAAGACATCCGAAAATGCAGTCGCCAATCGAGTTAGTGAACTCTGAAGCCTCCAGGCTGCGACCCAAAACGCAACGAACTCACCTGTACTCACTCTCCCTGTAATGGCGCTGTGTCCGACAATTCCGACGACTCCAACGACAGCGATTAAAGTCACAACGCTGGAGAGGAAATCGACAATTGCTTGCTGTCGGTACATTCGCGTACTGGCGTCAAGAATCGTTCCAACAGAGTCGCGAAATCGCTGAATCAAATAGGGCGTTAAACGTAAAGTCTGGATAGAAGGGACTTGAGCATTTGTTGACAGCAAGCCTGTGTAGTAATGGCTCCAACGTAGTGAGTTCGTTCTGGTGTAGTGCAATTCATGACGGTTTTTGGAGAGGTACCATTGAGCAATTAAATGAGGAATTCCTAACAGAACGAGCATCCCTGACCAGAGCGGTTCAATCCATAACAAGACTGCCAGCAGACCAGCGGATTGAATAAGCGAAGCGACAGCGTTGACCAGTCCGAAAGAGGCATTTAGGATCACGCCTCCAGGATTTGCCATCGCTCGGCGAATGCAGTTTTGAGTGTCGACATTTTCTCGTGTCTCTAAGTCCAACGTCGCAGCGTGTGTAAGAACTTCTTGGTTCACTTGCAGTTGAATTTCATCATAGAGTCGGTTTCGGGTGTATTTGCGCAAGGCCGCCATGCCTGAAAGAACAGCTCCCATAATACCGCCGATAATGAGCCAAAATGTGATTTTAGAATCATCTTGAATCCCGGCTTGCAACGCAGGTTGAACCTCATTCACTGCGGCTCCTGTGAGGAGAACCAGAAGTGGAGATGCCTGGGCAGCGAGAATGCTGGAAATTGTCATTCCCAAGCAAAGGCGTGGGTGGGCTTTCCAAGCCATTGGAATCGCGAACTTGAAAGTTCCTATCACTTTCTGAGCACTTTTAGAATCATCTTTTGAGCGACTCTTTGTTCTATTTTTTCGAAGCATCATGCTGCGATCTTTCTTTTACTTACTGCTGGAACTTGATCGGCGAAGCATTTTTCATAGGTCGCCAAGACTTGTTCGGCGGTCTTCAACCAGCTGAAGTCTTCCGCTCGTGCTAAACTTTTTTGCCTCATTGAGTGACGTAATTGTTCGTTATTCACAACTTCTTGAAGCTTGCGAAAGATCATGTCCGGATCATTTGGTGCAGCTGCCACACCGGCTCCTCCTGCGACTTCGGGCATTGCAGATCGATCAGCGTGGAGCACAGGACAACCACAGGTCATTGCTTCAAGCAGCGGCAAACAAAAACCTTCGTAAAAAGAGAAACAAGCAAATGCGAGTGCTTGTGAATACAACACCGGGAGGTCTTCGTCATCAACTCTTCCAATGAGATGGACACGATCACTCGCAGCAGCTTTAAGAATCGTTTCCTGATCTCCCCAGCCCGCTCTGCCCGCCAGGACCAGATGGCAATTTTGCTGGGGATCTGATTCAGTCAGTTCACGAAAAGCTTGAACCAGTCCCATCAAGTTTTTTCTTGGTTCTAAAGTACACAATGAGAAGATGTAAGGTTCATTTGGAAGTTGATACTTTTCTCGAACGCGTTCAATTTCACTTTGGTCCGAGACAGGTCGAAAGAGAGTTCGATCACATGCGAGATGAACGGTTTTAATTCGCTCCTGACTGACATTCTCCAGATCGTGCAGTTCTGTCGCTGTCGAGTCTGAATCTGCGATGAACATTGCATCGCGACGGATGGCATGGTCTAAGCCACGTTGCAGCGTTTCGATGTTTTTTTGAACCTGAAACTCTGGACAGACGACATGACAGAGATCATGAACCGTCATCACCAACTGGCAGTTATAGTGTTGATGAACTGAATATGAGTTGGGGAGCGGTAGGTGGAGTAGATCAAAACCTTCGCGCCGAAAAGGAAGTCTTTTCACCACACTCCGCTTCATTCGATTTGCAAAGCGAGACACTTCTGAAATGAGTGTCGGATTCTCTCTGTGATTGATGTTGACCAGAGTCTTCAACGCTTCAGGTTCGAGAAGATGCGAAACACTCTCCAAGGGCCAAGTCGTTACCCCATCGAGAGAAAGAAACATCCTCCAGTCTGTGTGTCTCTCTTGAACCAGCGGTGCAACGGTCTTCAAAACTTCAAGGGTATAACGTCGAATTCCATCAACGGGTCCATCAGACAGCACCGTTTCAAGAGCTGGCCATGGGAAGCTGTGAAGGCGCGAAAAGTCGTTAAAATTTTGGTGTTTGCTTTTGCCCACCAAAATGTCCAAGCCGTGGGTGGTTTTGCTTGTACTAACTG
>JABJMI010000197.1 GCA_018659505.1 Planctomicrobium sp. | reverse complement strand
TGCGAAGCGATGAATCGGTTTTAACGCTGATTTGCGGGAACTGCCTGGAAGCGGAAGCCTCCTTCGCCGAGGATTGATCTTAATTCATCTTTCAACTCTGGACGGGCGGAGACTTGAATCGAAGTACTCAAGATTGCCCGCAATCGCTGCGTTCCGGGGACACCGTTTCCGTTCCCATTTCCATTGGCTGCCGGTTTGGGATCGTTTGTTTCGACAACGATTGTGACGGGTGTTTTTCCCGGATGTCGACTGAGCAAATCTTTGACGCGCTTCATGTCTTCATCGGTGTGCAATCCGTTTTGAAAACGGATCGCGACTTGCTTGGTGAATTCTTTCTCGGCTTCTTCAAAGGTGAGTAGCTTATTGACGATGACGTTTGGTTCGCGTCCGCGGAAGTCGACCCGACCTTTGACGACGACAATTGTGTCAGCGACGACTTTCTCACCAGCGTCAGCGAAGTCATCGGGCCACATAATGCAGCGGACGACCCCTTGCGGGTCTTCCAAATCGAAGTTGACGTACTTGCTGTTGCCGTTTCTTGAGGGATTCTTCGTCTGCACTTTTTTAATGGCATTGATCATCCCGCCGAGCGTCACTTCTTTTCCGTCTCCGAGTTCCTTCAAATCTTTGACAGTGTGCTGAGTGAAGGTTTCAATCTGTTCAGCGTATTCCGTTAATGGGTGTGACGTCAGGTAAAAACCGAGTACCTCTTTTTCAATTGCCAGCTTCTGACCGTGTGACCAATCCTCAGCCGGCGGCATTGAGATCTCTTCATCGTCTTCAGCAGGTGTTCCGTTGGTAGATGGTCCACCGAACAGAGACATCTGCCCCATCGCCTTGTCTTTTTGCTTCGAGATCGATGCCTGAACTGCACGTTCGATGACCAGTGTATGCTGCTCACGGTTGTAGCCGAATCCGTCCAAAGCTCCCGCTTTGACCAATGTTTCTAAAGCACCTTTGGTGAGCACCTTCGGGTCGCAGCGTTCACAGAGATCGAAGATATTTTTGAACGGACCGTTCTCGATGCGTTCTTGGACCATGGCTGCCATGGCTGCCTCGCCGACTCCTTTGACCGCTCCCAGTCCGAAGGCAATCTTACGGACGATCTTCTCTTCTTCAGCCGGTTGCTTCTTGGTCTTTTTCTTGGCAGGGATCGTCTCGACGACGGCACTGAATTCGACATCGCACAGATTCACATCCGGTGGGATGATTTCAATCTTCTGGCGGCGGCAATCGTCGGTATGCTCCGACATGCGTTCGCTCGATTCCATCCCACAAGAAAGCAACGCAGCCATGAACTCTTCAGGGTAGTGTGCTTTCAAGTAAGCCGTTTGGTAGGCAATCGCACCGTACGCCGTTGAGTGTGATTTATTGAAACCGTAACCCGCGAACTTGACGATCAGGTTCCAAATATCCTGAGCCTGTTCTTTGTCCATGTCGTTCTTGACCGAGCCTTCGATGAACTGCTCGTGGAAACTATCGATGATCGATTGCTTCTTCTTCGAGATCGCCTTAATACATTTGTAGGAGCTGGCGAGTTCAATCCCCCCCAGGCGATTGAGAATCCGCATCACCTGTTCCTGGTAGACCATCACGCCGTATGTCTCGTCCAGAACAGGATCGACAATCGGATGCACCTTCGGAATCGGTTCGCGACCATGCTTGACGTTCACGTACGTCATCACCATCCCACCCTCAAGTGGTCCAGGTCGATACAGCGCCGACGTCGCGATGATGTCTTCAAACTTATCCGGCTTCATCTTCGTCAGCAGGTCACGCATTCCGCCTGACTCTAACTGAAAGATCCCCTTCGTTTCACCTCGCTGAAGTAATGCAAAAGTCGCTTTGTCATCGAGCGGAAGATCCTTCGGAACGATATCCACGCCGCGATGTTTTTTGACGTTCTTGACCGCTTTGTCGAGAATGGAAAGGTTCCGCAGACCGAGGAAGTCCATCTTCAACAGACCTGCGGTTTCGACGTCCGTCCATTGGGTCAATACGTCGTTCTTGCCGGAAATCTTCTGGAGCGGAATATATTCTTCCAACGGTTTATCGGCGATCACCACACCGGCTGCGTGCGTTCCCGCCGACTTCGCCAGACCTTCCATCGCCATCGCAAAGTCGATCAGTTCCTTCACCTGACCGTCAGTGTTGTACGCCTCAGCGAGTTCGGCAGACTCCTTCAACGCATCTTTCAATTTGATGCCGAGCGTGTCGGGAATCATCTTCGCGATTTCATCCGCCCGCTTCAGAGGAACAGACAAGGCACGGGCAACATCGCGAATGGCTGCCTTCGCTTTGAGAGTTCCAAACGTACCGATTTGGGCGACGTTCTCGCTGCCGTATTTTTCCTTCACGAATTGCATCACCAATTCGCGACGGTCACGACAGAAATCGATATCGATATCGGGCGCTTCCGAACGAGAAGGATCAAGGAACCGTTCGAACAGCAAGTCGTACTTAATCGGGCAGACATCCGAGAGGCCAAGTAGGTAGGCAACAATCGCTCCACATGCCGAACCACGAGCGGTGCAGGGGATTCCCTCATCAATGGCGAACTTCGCGAAGTCCCACACGATCAGGAAGTAACTCGAATAGCCCATCTTCTCGATGATGCCGAGTTCGAAATCGAGACGGTCTCGATATACTTGACCGGGGTTCACACCATACCGTTCGATCAGCGACGCATCACAGACCTCGCGCAGATACTCGACATCAGTCAAACCTTCAGGTGGTGAATAAACAGGGTAGTGTCGCGTGGTCAGATCGAGTTCAATATCGACTCGGTCAGCGATCTCCTGCGAACGAGCGACCGCAGATTCCTGTCCTTGAAAGACCTCATACATTTGCTCGGGAGAACGAATGAAGAGTTGGTCGGTGCCGATCTTCATCCTGTTTTCGTCGCTGCGATATGACTTCGTATTCACACACAACAAAACATCGTGCATGTCCGCATCGTCGGCACAGAGGTAGTGTGCATCGTTCGTTGCAACAAGCGGCAACCCAACCCGATTCGCCAGATCAATTGTCGCGTTTGCACAGTCAGTTTGAATCTGAATGTCCGCGTCCTGGATCTCCAGATAAAAGCGATCGCCGAAGACTCCGCTGTACCAATTCGCAAGGTCTTCCGCCTTTTGTCGTTCTTCAGCGAGAAGGAGTCTCGACAACTCTCCCGATGCACATCCCGAGAGACAGATAATCCCTTCGTTGAATTCTTCTAGCAACTCTTTATCGATGCGCGGCTTGTAGTAGAACCCTTCCAGATACGCCCGCGACGCCATCTTGACGAGATTCTGAAACCCCTTGACGTTCATTGCCAGCAGCGTGAGGTGAAACGCCGCCTCCTTCATCCGTGAAGCACTGCGATCCGTCCGATGTCCGGGAGCGATATACGCTTCGTAACCGAGGATCGGGTTGATCTCTTCCTTCCGGCAAGTTTGATAGAACTCAAGCGCCCCATACAGGTTTCCATGGTCTGTAATCGCACAGGCATTCATCCCCTGAGCTTTCACCTTCCCAATCAAAGCAGGAATTTTATTCGCCCCATCGAGCAGCGAATAATGAGTATGACAATGCAAATGTGCAAAAGGACGTTCGCTCATGGTTCTCCGTAACCGTAGTTCGGTTCAGCAGATAAAGAAATTCAACCACGCCTGAATCAGCGCGAGAGAACCCATTCTACCACGGATGGGGAAAGACTCAATTGGTGGAGTGAAATTGAGTGACGTAGGCATGATGAAAGAACTGTTTGCAATCCATCTCAACTCCAAAGTTGCCACGCCCATCCTTCCGATATTGAGTCTTTGCGATTATTTTTTAACGACTCGTTCACTGCGGCTAACTTGACCAGTAGCCATCCCGAAGCTTTATAAGAATTTGATCCGTTACTTCTTCAGCCTTTGACGAAGCTTTCCCTGCCAGCTTGCAGCGGATCTGGATGAGTTTGCAAATTGTTTTTTGATACTGCAAGAACGCATTATCTCCAGCATGAATGTCGCTCAACTCTTTCCAGATATCAGAGAGTTCTGCTTCCATGTCGCTCGCTGTCTGTGGTGTAATCTTGGCTGGATCAATCGCGACTCCGAGAACATGTCCGCAGTATTCTCTGATTGTGCGATCACGTTTGGGAGTCAACGGAACGAGATAGGTCATTCCACCTAAGCAAGCTATCACTCCCGTTGTGACGTAGAGAGCTTGATTGAACCAGTCCGGAGCACCTCCTGGAGGCTCTCTCATCAATATATTCATGACGCACATGATGCTAGCCAAGAGTCCAACAGTCGCTAAAACTGCTCTCAGAAATGCCATCACGACTGAAGCTTTGTCAATTTTCGCCAATGGTAATCCGTGAATTTCCCGTTTGGTTTTAAATAAAACCAACGGAATACCTCGAAACTCTTCTTTACCTTTTCCGAAGTAATACATCGATTGAATCGGCCAAAGCGGAAAGAATTGAAGCATCTCAAATTGAGTGACAACTGGCGTCTTTTCTACACACTTCACACGTCCATAAGTATCTGTCCCGGCGATTACAGTTGTCATGGTGTGGTCTCATGTTCCCGAAGTCGTTGATGCATCAAAACTGTATTGCCTTTACGTTAATCCATTCACGAAACCTCTGCGAGTATCTTCTTCATATAACTCAAGCTTTGCTCTGCGATGTTTTCGGCGCCGGGGGAGTAGTCGAAGACTTCTACTGAAACCCAGTCATCGTAGCCGCTTTCTAGGAGGGCTTTGAAGATGGGGTGGTAGTCGGTTTCGCCCATGCCGGGGCCGAGGAGGTTACTGTCGTTGACGTGAAAGTGAGCGGTGACATCTTTGTGTTTCTCGATGATGCCGGGCAGCGGAGTTCCTTCGCCGAGCATGGCTTTGACGTCTTGATGCAATAAGAAATTCGGATGATTGACCGCTGCAATGAGGTCAGCACCTTGATCACATGTGTTGATGAAATTTGTCTCTTTGGTTGTCAGCGGCTCGATGAGGAGTTGCACTCCGCGATCTGCGATCTGCGGCATGGCTGCCTTGAAGACTTCGGTTGCTCGCTCGAACGCTTCGTCGAAGGTTGTTCCATCTTCGAGGTTTCTTTGAAACGGTGAACCGAAGACCATCACCTTTCCGCCGAGATCACCACAAAGGTTTCCGAGTTGAACGAGGTACTCAGTCGTTGCTGCGCGGACTGCGTCGTCCGCTAAAGTTAAGTGCAGACCTTCGGTCTTTGCCAGCAACCAGTGCAGACCAATGATCTCCAGTCCCTGATCTTGAGCCGTTTTCTTGAGATTCTCTCTTTGCTCGGCAGAAACCTCTTCTAACTTGTCAGCGAGAGTAAACGGAGCGACTTCGATGCCGGTGTAGCCAATTTTGGCAATTG
>JABJMI010000198.1 GCA_018659505.1 Planctomicrobium sp. | reverse complement strand
CACGAAACACACAAATGACACGAAAAGACAGTCGTAACAGACCTGCATGTGTTACTGATCCTGTCTATTTCCTCCTGGATTTTTTTTGTGATAACAGTTGAACCGTCAGGGATTTTTCGACCGTCTTCGTATTCCCAAGGTTGACTGACCTCTTTTTCTTTCGTGTTATTCGTTTATTTCGTGGTTCAAAGACTATCTTTACTTACCAGTCCGTGAACGGTTACGCTTTCTTGTGCTTAATGCTTGTGATCGTGACCATGGTGATGCTTGAGATGTTCAGGCAGCTTATAACCGCCTGATTGCAGGAAGGCGATCATCTGTTCGATTTCGATTTTTGTAAGAACATTTAACATCCCGACAGGCATTGAAGAGAGTGTCGCTGGTGCGCGGAATTCAATGTCTCGGTGGGGGAGAATCTTTACGACGTTCGGTGTCAGCAGGTTCGTCATGATGTGATAGCCTTTGTCGTCTTCCTGTTTGATCACGCCGCTGACGATCTCTCCATTGTTCGTGACGAATTGCCAGGTTTGGTACTTCTTATTGATCTCAATCGACGGATCAATAATCTGCTGCAACAATTTATGGTCTTTGAAACGCTCCCCGATTTTAGTCAGTTCTGGACCGAGATTGACCCCATG
The DNA here is from genome assembly GCA_018659505.1 of Planctomicrobium sp. Classification (GTDB taxonomy): domain Bacteria; phylum Planctomycetota; class Planctomycetia; order Planctomycetales; family Planctomycetaceae; genus Thalassoglobus. The sequence goes on along the minus strand of JABJMI010000198.1, from coordinate 1,892 downwards.
TCCTGAATGAACATGGCACTGATTACAGCGAGCTTTCGCAAACGCCATGTAACCCTTCATGATCGACTGTTCATCGAACTTCAGATCGAGTTCTTTGAAGTCCTCCAACTTCCATTCCTTAACAATCTTTGGCTTCGCTGCTGCGAGCAGTTGCTCTGCTTCATCAGCACTATTAGCGACGACCATGTTTCCATTCATTATGACCCAATGCCCCGGAAACGTACAAACGTAGGGGTAAATCCCTGGTTCTTTAGGAGCCATGAATCGCATAACATGAACTTGTGTTTTACGGGTTGGTCCAATCATTGGTGACGCTGAAACTATCAGATCGTCTTTCCCGGGTGGATGGAAATTCGAATTGGCATTCTTTGGATCTTTCGCCATTTCATTAGCAGCCATACCAACCTCTGCCAGTGCTCCTGGTTGAATGACGAGCAAGTTATGATCGGTCGCATCAGGATTGAAAAAGACAATCTTCACCGGCTGCCCCGGTTTGGCATCGATTCTCTCGACGGTGAATTTCATACGTTCGGGAACGCAACCTATACGTACTTTTTTGAGATTCGCCTGACTATCAAATTGCGACTCTTGAGCAGCCGGAGTTGGCTCCTTAAAGCTGTTATTCTTGCTTGCTTGTTTCAGTAGTTTGGCGATCACGGAATTATTGTCGCTCTCCCAGTATTGCCGCATGGTGTGTGAACCGAACGCACAGGCAATCGCATAGGCGAGGTGACCATCTCGTGGGTGACGTAAAACATCTAGCAAAACATTGAATGCTTCTTGCGTGCCGATGTAGCTGGCAACGATAGCGGCTTCCATACGAACGATTCCATTTTGATCATTCATCGATTGACGCAACCATTTCATTGCATCAGGCATCGCATTATGTAAATAACGGATTTGATGCGTCGCAGCTGCCCGAGCGTGGTGATTATCGCTTGTTAATAGAAGCCGGATTAAATCAGGTTTCGCGACATCGATGCCTCGGTATGTCCAGAGAGCTTCCAGTAAGTGATGTTCAAAACGAGGATCGTCTCCATCGGGAAATTGTTCCCAACTCTCTAATGCTTGTCGAACTTCTTCAGGGTTGCGCTCGCGAATTTCGCGTTTCGCCCAGTAGCGGTTGCGGTATTCGGGTCTTTCTAAAGTCTCGACTAATTCCTCGACCGAAGCTTCAGCGAAGTTGATTGGTTCTGCAAGAGGTCGATCCTTCGCAGTGATTCTCCAGATCCGACCAGAGTGTCGATCACGGCGATCATCTCGTAACGAGTATTGCGCATGTCCCTTAATCGGGTTGTACCAGTCGCAAACATACATCGCTCCTCGTGGTCCATAGCCTAGGTCGACCGGAATGAAGCTCAAGTTTCGAGAGAAGATGAGATCGCTAACGTATTCTTCTTCGTAACCGAAGTCACCTTCGTTCCACTTATGAATTTCGACTCGGTTGGTCGGCTTATAACGTACTTTGATGAAGTTGCCTTGCATCTCCTTCGGGAAGGAAGCAAAGTCGACAAACTCTTGACCACAAGTGCCAGAGTAGGCTTGCAGACCCGCCGGCTTGGGATGCTGAGTCGGATACGGTGGATCAACTGAATGAAACGCCTGTGCATAGACCGGATGACTGGCAACGTGTTGCCCCCAATGATCGAAAGTGACTCCCCAAGGGTTCGTGCTGTGGTAAGTACCGAAACTGGTTAAGCGATGTTGAGCCGGTTCGTACTTGAACCAACCACTGTTCTGCTGACGGACGGGACCATATGGAGTTTCAACCTGTGAGTGATGGAAGATCGACTCGCGGAACAAAAGGTCGCCATCGGGAGTCCACACAAAATCGTGCAGCGAATGGTGCGAATCTTCTGTTCCAAATCCAGTGAGGACCGTGCGATGAACGT
>JABJMI010000867.1 GCA_018659505.1 Planctomicrobium sp. | reverse complement strand
TCCTGCGACAACGGAAACTCATTGAATGGTTCCACGTTGATCGCAACAAACTTCATTTGTCCTTTGAATCATGGATATTTGTAACAGTCTTGCTTGATCATCCGTTCTATTGTCAAGGATTTGGTCCTTACCCGCGTGTCGGGGTACTGACTTGGGCTAACAGCGACTGAATGCTTCACATAAAACTATTGTCTTCTTTCTTAAACATGCAGTATTTCTCAATTCTAAAATCAGTAAAGCTGTTCATACTCTCCGTATCCTGTGAATGCTCCAATCTTCCGGAGTAATTGTTGCAATCTTTCCGTGTTTCCTGAAATCTCTCTAAAGTTCAGGCTCTTATTTTTGAATCGATGTCAAACCTGTCGATATAGATAAAGAGGAACTGCGTACAAGAACAATATCGATGCTGACTTCCCAGTAAAATTATGCGAAGTGATGCAAAACTTGGAATGGCTTTAGGAATGCTCGTGGTCGGGTTTGCGATCGCGTTCTGCTTTCCGAGGGAAGGTCGTGTTTCGATTGTGGAGCAAGTGGTTCGCGGGCAAAATGCAGAGAGTTCGGTCGAGATGGAGTTTGTACCAATTCGCGAACTTCGAGCCGAGAACAGTGCGGGTGATGTGCTGCCTGAAATTTTCTCCGACGAATCTTCTGTCGTCGATGAGGTGTTACCCACAAAAATACAGGACACTATCGCCAACTCTCTTGAGACTGGCTCCAATCATCAACAACCAGATGCACAGGTGAGCCTCAAAGCCATTTTTGAAGCACCACAGTCCACCGAATCGACTACAGAGCAGGATGTTAAGACCCAGCTCATAGGTGAGTCTAAGATCCCTGCGGAAGAAACTTATCTCGTTCAACAAGGGGATACGCTGTCGGGAATTTCTATGAAAACCTTAGGAAGTTATAGTCGTTATCTCGATATCTTCGCAGCGAATCGCGACCAACTGGAGAGTCCAGACGATCTTAGATTGGGAATGAAGTTGAAGATTCCTGCCAAAGTGGATATCTCAGGAGAGTCGCTGATCGCTGAAACGAATGACGAAGAAGTCCTCCCGCCAGAAATCGATTTGAATGCTGAAATTCCACCAGAGCAGGGGGCAAAGAAGTTTGGTGACTCAGGCAGTACCCAATTCCTGTCTGATCGTGGACAAAAAATGCCCGTTCACCAAATCCCGTCGCAACAAGCGAAAACTCATACGGTTCAGGCTGGAGACTCTTTAGAACGAATCGCTGTCAGATACTTCGGGACGGTTCGCGCAGTTCGTCAGATCCATTTGGCGAATCCCGATCTGCTTAACGACCCCAACAGATTGAAACCGGGAACCGTGCTGAAATTGGTTCCATGAAGTTGAAGGCACTTTGTGAGGGAGCTTACGCACCCCGCTCGCCATCAAAAAACGGGAGGCTCAGAGACTACCTCCCAAGCACCTGAGACAAAAACTTAAGGCTGCTCGGTTTCCCGCCTGACCTGGTTCATAAGTGTCCCACCACCTGGAAGATAGCCTCTCAGCCTCCCGTGAGACGACAATCTACATCAGCGAGTGGAAAGTTGCAATCAGTCCAGGCCGCTTTCCGTTTTAGAATTGAATCAAGCCGTTATTCCTGCTCAATTCAATTTCATCATAATTGTTGAGTTATGGATTTCCCCTTCTGTTCAATTCACACCTTTAGATTGTCAATGCAAATTACCGTTAATTCAGGAATAACCAGAAACTCAATTAAAAAATCACTAATGTGTTTGCAAGAGTCTTCTCATATTTGGTAAAATTACGTTGTTGGGAATGAGACAATTCATCTCTATGACATTCTGGCGTTTCAGCCATCCCCTCCAAATTCATTCACAGGCAAATCGAAGGAGTCACTCATGGTCCCCAATTCTAAAACTGCACGCGATATTATGACCAAGCGTGTGATCACAGTGACTGCTGATCAGGATTTGTTTGAAGTGATCGGACTTCTGGTGAAGAACAAAATTTCCGGAGCACCTGTTGTAGACAAGAATGGGAAATACATCGGAGTTTTCTCAGAGAAAAGTTCTATCAGCCTGCTAATGGATGCCGTAGAACGAGGCACTCCAACAAATCGAATCGAAGGATTTATTGATTCAGACGCAAAAACGGTCACCCCTGATTGTGGACTCCTGACTATTGCTCATCTTTTCATGTCGAGCCATTATCGGCGCGTTCCGGTTCTGGATAATGGAAAAGTGATTGGACTCATTAGTCGACGAGACGTCCTGAAGGCTGCTCACGCATTTATGGAACCGATTGAGCCGGGCGATTCGGGTATTCTGTACTTCAGTTCGACAAGAGACCGTTCAGAAGCAACGATTGTCTAAGGAATGAGCAAGCTAATCTGTTGACCTTCGCTTTCGGAACTGATTTGATATCGTGCTATCTTGTAAATCAAATACATGATCTTAAATCTTCCTGAAAGTTGAAGACATCAATGAAGATCGGCATCTATGGTGGAACCTTCGATCCAGTCCATCTTGGGCATTTAATTCTCGCTGAAACAGTTCGAGAGCAACTTGAACTGGATGAAGTGTGGTTTGTCCCGGCTTTTCAAAATCCACTGAAAGCGGATCGTCCGGTCACTCCTCCGAAATCTCGCTTGGAGATGCTTCGTTTTGCGATTGCCGGCAATCCGAACTTTCGACTGAAAGAAGACGAAGTAAAAAGAAAAGGCGCGAGCTACACTTTCGAAACCATTCAGAAATTCAAACTTGAACGACCCGATGATCACTTCTATCTCATGATCGGCGCAGATTCTTTGGCAGAATTTCCGAACTGGCGAGAGCCTAAAAC
>JABJMI010000443.1 GCA_018659505.1 Planctomicrobium sp. | reverse complement strand
TAGGATCTCGTGTTGTCGATATTCTCGAGAGGCATCCCTACTGGACCTTGAAGAACATACGCTGTTTCGATTGTCTTGGTTGAGGTATTGCGAATCGCAATTTCGACATCGAGCAAATACCCTTGTGGAGAATCGTCAACTAATTCAGGATCACCTTTTTCGAGACGATAAGTTTTTAAGACTTCCAGATCACCTGCAGGTGACGGGTAACGAAACGTCACTGAATCAAGATCTTGCTTGACGATCTCCCAATCAACTTCTGCAAGAGTCGTCTCGTATTTCTCTAGTTGAGAATTGATCTGTGGGATCGAAATCTCGAACGTGTTTGGCGTTCGTTGATCGGCATCCACTTGAATTGGATTTCCAACAACCTTGAGTTGCTCTTTGCGGTTGAGAGTCTTGTAGCGCGGGTCGGTCAATTGCACCCAATCAACAGAAGCTCCGCGAGTATTCAGCTTTGCCTGTAAGAGATAACCCGCTTCAAAGCCTGCTTGCCCGAGCAGTATTTCTTTATTCTGGAACTCGTCGAGTTTCATTTCCGGTTCTGGCTCGACAACCACTTCGGGGTTTTCTTCTGTAGCGTTCCCGTCGCTGAGGGTCACTTTGACCTCGTCACCTTCCTCACCCTTGTCTGGATTGAGGATGGCATCTTCATCGACGTTATCCTTGCCCTCAGCAACCGCTTTAGCCTTTGGTATTTTAAACACCTCCGGGAAGAGTTCAGGAGCAACGCGCGCCCAGATCAGAAAAAAGAGCATCGTCAAAATGACGAATGACATGTATCGACGCTGATCCATGGGTGATTTAGACGGTTTTCAGACCGTTCCTTTTACAATTAAGTAGATCTCTGCACAGCAAATTCACTTCAGTTGATTTGAAGGAATCGAGCTGTCATCAGTATTTACATACGTTGATCCGCAACAGATGGATCAACGAAAGAGACCATTATGAGGAACTACAGCGAATTGACCAGCAGGTCAGGCTCAATTCCCGGTATTTGCAGAGGTCAAGCAGTCTCAGAAAGCATCAACGCGAACAAATCAACAACTTCCCATGAGAATCACCCTCAACGACTGGACTCTCAACCCTTAACGCGGCTTGGTCAGCCGAAACCAAAATGAGAGCTTCATTCGAGCCGCTTGGTCAAGGGGCAAGGGATCGAGGGTCAAGGGCAAAAAACGCGAAATGAAACGCTCACTTGAATCTTCTAAAACCTAAATCCTGACTTCTAAATCCTTTATGACGCCTTGAAAAATGCACGCACGTTCACCATCAAGACTCTTTCACCGTCCGTCGCGAAGTCGATCACCGAGGAAGTTGTCTAGTTCCGTGATCGGGTAGATTTTCGCTGCGGTCTTCTCAAAATCGTATTCAACTCGACGGAAGCTTACAGTTTTCTCTTCACAATCGAGAATGATGTAGGAAGCTTTATTGTTTCCGTCACGTGGCTGCCCGACTGATCCGACATTGATCAAGACTTTGGAATCTCCTAATGAGACCTTGAAATCGACTTCATCCGGCGAGAGGAAGTTGTAGTCTTCGCTGAAAACTCCAGGAATATGTGTATGTCCCTGAAAACAATAATTGTCGACCAACCCGAAGATGCGTTCCATCTTTCGCTGATTGTAGACATCCTCTGGGAAGACATATTCGTTGAGAGGATTTCTGGCAGAGCCGTGAACGAATAGAAATTCTCCGTCACGTTTCATTCGTGGTAATTCACCGAGGAATTCCCAGCGAGCTTCATTTCCGGCAGCGTCTCCCGCTTCAAGTTGGGAACGTGTCCAGAAGATGGCTCGTTCTGCTCCTGCGTTAAATCCTTCAGGATCGAAGAGAGCTGCCTGATCGTGATTTCCAAGAATTGTCACCGCACAATTCTTCATCACATGGTCAATACACTGACATGGATTGGGACCATAGCCAACGATATCTCCCAAGCAGTAAATCTCGGAGATGCCCTGCCCGCGAATATCCATAAGTACGGCTTCGAGAGCTTCCAGATTGCCGTGGATGTCGCTGATGATCGCTCTCAACAGAATCTCGCTTTAACTTAGATGAAAAAGATGGCGCCCGCTCACCTCTACAAAAAGGTAGTGTATGAAAGGCGACTAAAACAGGTCAACCTTGAGTGATAGGCAAGGGATGAGGGATTAAGGGGCAAGTGTAACTTTACCTAATTCCCAACTCCTAATTCCTTATCTCAAATCAACAGGATCAACATCGATCGTTAACTCGACGTCTGATGCAACTTTGAGAAGTGGAACGCAATGGCGCCACAACTCTTGGATTGTTGCAATTTCTTCGCTGGTCATCTGAAAATGGTATCTATAATATTTTCTCAATCGGGTAATCGGAGCAGGCGCTGGACCTAAAACTCTGACAGGAATCCCCTTTTCTTTAATAATTTCTCGAATTGCCTGAACAATCCGTTTCGATTCCGCCGCAACCAGCTTCTCATCGAGTGATCGAAGAATCACCCGAGCCATACTTCGATAAGGCGGAGCATTCATTGCCTTGCGATGTTTCAGCTCATATTTGGCAAAACCGTCATAATCGTGATGGGTCGCAAACTTAATGACCGGTTCGTCAGGGTTCATTGTTTGGACTAGAACGCGTCCCCCCTTGGTGCCGCGTCCCGTTCGACCAGCGACCTGTGCGATTAACTGAAAGGTTCTTTCTGCGGCACGTAAGTCCGGTTGATGCAGCAATGTGTCAGCATCAATAACACCAACTAATGTGACATTCGGGAAGTCGAGACCTTTGGCAATCATCTGGGTCCCGAGCAAAATGTCGATCTCACCTTCTCGAAATGCGGACAGTGCAGCGTCGTGGCTACCCGGTTTTCGCATCGAGTCACTGTCCATGCGAATGATCTTGGCTTCGGGGAATTTACTCTTCACTTCGGCTTCGAGTCTCTGGGTTCCAGCACCGAGGAATCTTAGCCCAGGTTGACCACATGTCGGGCAGCGTTCGGGTGACTCCATCTCAAATTCGCAACTGTGACAGAGCAAGCGTTCACGGTCTTTATGCCATGTTAAAGTGAGATCGCAATCAGGGCACTTCAATCCCTGACACTTCGGACACCATAAGACGGATGAAAATCCACGAAGGTTCAAAAACAGAATCACCTGCCCATCGGCTCGAATCGCCTGCTGTATGGAATTCGTCATCGCCCGCCCCAACGAATGCCGCTTCATAATCATTGGATCATTGCGAACATCGACAATTGAGACCGGCGGCAATGGGCGGGCTTCAACACGATCCTTGAGGCGAATCAATTTGTCGTGTCCATCAATCGTCCGTACGAGAGACTCTAACGTCGGCGTTGCGGTCCCAAGTATCAGAGGAATCTTCTGTCGGATCGCTCGTTGTCGAGCAACTTCTCTAGCATGATATCTCGGTGTCGATTGCTGCTTGAATGTCGACTCATGCTCCTCATCAATGATGATCAAACCCAATTGCGGAGCCGGTGCGAAGATGGCACTGCGTGCCCCGACGATCACTTGCACTTCTCCCGCAGCGATCTGCTTCCAATGCCAATGCCGATCTGCATCACTCAGATGGCTGTGCAAGACTGCGACACTCGAAAACCTCGCGCGGAACCTGCGGATTGTTTGCGGGGTGAGGCTGATCTCCGGGACAAGCACAATCGCTTGTTGCCCGTAGCTGACGATCTCTCGAATCGACTGAATGTAAACTTCGGTTTTCCCGCTGCCAGTCACGCCATGTAGCAAGATCGTTTCATGTTCCGCGGATCGAACCGTCTTGAGGATTTCATCCAACGCAAATTGCTGCTCAGCATTCAGAACCAAGTCAGCTTGTTGTTGAACATTTAACTCTTCGAGTTGTGCTTTGTGTGTCCGTTTCTTTTCAGGAATGATTAGCTTCTTGTCGCGCAAAGCGTTAATGGGCGAAGTCCCACAATTCGCCGACTTCGAGAGCTGATCAACCCGTAGTGGTTCATCAGTCTCAGCGAGAATCTCCATCAGAAGTTGCTGCTTCTTCGACAGCTTCAGAGAACTGATTGGACCAACATTCTCAGCGACGCGATAGTAAAGAATCTCTCTGGTCCCTGCCTGCTTTTTGACTCCCGCAGGAACAACGCCCTCTAAGACCTGTCCCCAACTACTGAGATAACGGTCAGCGATCCATTCCGTGAGATCAAGCATTTGCTGAGTCAGCAACGGTTCGCGATCAAGGATTTCATGAATCGTTTTTAGACGTTTGTTGTTTGAAATTTCATTCGAAAGACCAACGCAGAATGCTGTGGTCATCGTGTCGCCCCGCCCAAACGGAACCTTCAGACGTTGCCCCGGCTGAATCAAATCAAGCAACGACTCTGGCACGAGGTAATGATAGACCGTGTCTAATGGTCGATTAAAAACGACCCGAGCAATCAACGTATCGTCCCCATCCGCCAACTCCCAAGGCATCGGCTCCTCGGGCGGCAGTTCAAACAGACCGAGTTGATGAGGTTTGCTCATTGAAATAGTATTTCACTTGGTCTCCGGTGAATCACCGGGGGAAGATCAATCGTGCGAATTTGGTGGAACGACCATGAACGTAATGTAATGAAGTGGTGGGTGTGGCGAATACAGAGTTTGTAAACTTTCCGCCCATAGCTTCCCCATCACGTGATAAGCAGAAGTCTGTTCTTATGCGATCTCAGCTCCGCGTTCGTAAGGAGCATTCGCTTCACTGCGTTCAAATTAGTTTCTCAGAGGGATTAACTGTTGAATAAAACCTCATTGCAAGGTTTCACGAATCTGTTGTTTTCCAATACTTTTAAATTTCGAGCGATGCGTTTCTTGTCACCTTTGATTTCAGGGGGCAAAAACTATCACT
>JABJMI010000439.1 GCA_018659505.1 Planctomicrobium sp. | reverse complement strand
TTCTTTCCAAAGAAAATTTCCATCCTGACAGGAACAAAAGGTGGGTTATATCGACAGATCGGAGAGCAACTCAAACTTGCCATTGAAGCAGATTTAGGGATCCAAGTTGAGCTACCGGATTCAGAAGGAGCGATGGACAATCTGATTGGGCTTCAGCGAGGTTCCGCCCAGTTTGCACTTTATCAACCAGGAACCTATGAGGCCCTTTCGGCAACACAGATTGAAGATCAAGACGATTTGGCAACGGTGGCCAATCTCTATTCTCAGCCACTGCATTTAATCGTGCGGCGAGGTGCCGGAATTGAGAAGCCACACGACTTAATTGGAAAACGTGTGCAGGTAGGGCTTGAACATTCTGGTGACTATGCGATGTGTCGAGTGCTTTTGAATCACCTCGGGATTCGCGAGGATCAGCTACAACTCGAACGAGTCAACTACCACGAACTCAAACGGAAATTCGTAGAGGATGAAATCGATGCTGCCTGTATTACATTAGGTGTTCAAGCTCCAATCTTCGCTGAGCTCTTTGAGTCGGGGCAGTGTCACCTCTTGAGTATCCCATTTACCGATGCTTTGCTGGTGAAGAATGTCTCGCTGTTGGAATACGAAATTCCACAAGGGTTATATCGTTCCCAAGCACCGATTGAACCGGAAGCTGATGTGCAAACAGTCGCTCAAGGTGCACAACTACTTTGCCGGCAAGATATTCCGACATCATTGGTGACAGAGATCACCCGAATTGTGATGAGCGAACGCTTTCAAATCGCCAATCGCCTCGGTGAGCTTCATTCACAAGGCTCTCAATTTGCGGAACTCAAACCTGAGTTCACGATTCATACGGGAGCGAAGAACTACTACCACTCCGAATTTGATGTGCAGGTCTTCGAAGGCTGGGAAGCTCTGTACTCGCTAGCGGTTTCTATGCTCATCGCAGGCTTCTTGCTCTTTCAATCAATCAAGAAAATGACAGAACGAAACAAAGAGCACAAACTCGATCAGTATGTACGAAAGCTCTTAAAGATCGAAAGAAGCCAACTCGACCTGGATCAACACACCGGAGCAAAAGACATCCAAGCGTTACAGAGACTGTTAGACGAAGTAACACAATTGCGACAACAGGCGCTCCAGGAATTTACCTCTCACGAAATCAACGAAGATCGCGCGGTCGATTCATTTGTCGAAATGTGCCATGCTCTGAACAATAAGATCAATGCCAAGCTGTCTCGGCAAAGAATTGATCATGCTATTGAGAGATTGATTGAAGTTGTTGAGAATCAGAATAATTAGCAATCTTACGCTTTAGTGACGTAGGCTGAGGTTAGCCTTTTGCGTAACCCGGCATCGCGTTGGACGTCTAACCTGTATTGCTGGGACGTGCCCCAGCCTACTTCACTGCTGCGAATTTTCGGGGCGAAAAGCGGCCTTACACAATGGACCGACACCAAACAGCTACTTTGATTTTGTTCGACGCGAATTCAGATGGTTACCAGATGATCCCACAGAATGTGGCGAGAAGGATTATCAGAGACTTGTACGGAAGTTGATTGCTAAAATTAGAAAACATTTATGTGAAAATAAGGATGCAATGAACGCCGGATTCCCGAAACCTTGTTTAGAAGATGGCTCTCGTAATCAAGCATTAAGCAAGAACTGCAATCCTGCTTGTGACTCATAGTTAAGGAGAAAAAATTGGCATCTTCAGTATTTGAAATTCGAATGTCAGTAGAAGATTGGCGTCCGTTTACACTTCATTCGCTATTGCCCATCATTTCAAAGGAGTACCAACATCAAATAAAAGTGATTCGAGGTAGTCTGCCTGTTTCTGAGTGGAAAGGACTCGATTTTGAATGTCGCGACGAAGGTGTCGCCACGGATTGGGATTTTTTTGATGAGTTGACGGGAATATTCTCAGCTCGAGCAGTCGAAGTCTTGAGAGATGCCATGGAGGTATACTTTCATGTTCTCCCTGTAACTCTGCATAGCGTTCCATATTTCACGCTGGGATGTAAACAGCGACTTAATATCCTCGACACTGAGAAATCACAAATAGACATCGATACGAATTTTCCAAATTATGATCCGTCTAATTTGCGACCCGAAGATATTTCTGGAATCTATCAATATTACTTCAAGGACAAGAAATCCCTGCCCGACCCTGTGATCTTTTCAATCCCGCAGCAGCGTAACACCTTGTACTGCACAGAGAGTGTTGTACAACTCGCGAGAGAAGCAAACCTGAAAGGCATCAGGTTTCAAGTCTTAGACAGTCCCAGGGGTTCTCCTAAAGCCATCAATGAAGGTTGGGGTGGTTGGGAGTGGAACGAATGAACTTTGCAAAACAAGGATGCAATGAACACCAGATTTCCTAAGCCTTGTACTTTAGAAGATGGTTCTCGCAATTGCGCATTAAACAAGTATTCGTAGGGTGGGTGGAGTTCGTCGATCCATGTGAATGGTGGGTTACGCAATGATTAGTGGATCTCAGTTAACAAGTTCTTCAACGGCAGGACCGAGAACGCAACCCACCATTTCATCAACGCATTGCTCCACCCACCCTACGATTTTTCGTCATTCAGTGCAGCATTCCAGCGATCAGCCGGAATACAATCCACGCAATGAATGCGGTCACAATCCAGAAACCAATCACAACTCCTTTCTCGATTCAATCTTTGGAAACTTTCAAAGTCTCGATATCCTCATGGCGTCTCTTGAATATTTCCATGATCCAAATCAGACCTATTATGATAAGAATGATTTTGAAAGCAAAGATACGCATGCCCATGGAGACCTCGTGATTTTAGAGGGAGAGATGAATATCGCTGGTAACGAACATTATCGAGGTATGGTTCAAGAAATAGTACCACTTTTGTATATGAGATCTCTGGGAATCTTAGACGTCTGTCTTACAGAAGATTTCGAAACCTAAAATCTAAATCAATATGTCTAAACAACAAATTCACTGCTATCTTGTCGAGCAATCGGAATCGAAGGAGATTCGTTCTCGGTTAGCGAAAGTTCAAGCTCCAAAGCTTCAAGAGGGGGACGTTCTCGTCCGTGTCGAATGCTCTTCGTTGAATTACAAAGATGCTATGGCAGCGACCGGGAACCCTGGGATCGTGAAATCGTTTCCGCATATCCCAGGGATTGATGCTGTCGGAGTTGTCGAGACCAGTCGAGATTCTCGGTTTGAAGTCGGGGATCAAGTGATTGCGACGGGGCACGAATTAGGAGTTGAGCGGTGGGGAGCTTGGGCGTCACATGTTGTTGCTCCTTCTGATTGGCTGGTGCAACTTCCCGCAGGTCTTTCAGCTATTGAAGCGATGACGCTTGGAACGGCCGGATTCACCGCTGCTCAATGCGTGGCAGCGATTGTAGACCATGGATGTAAGACAGATGATGGTCCTATTATTGTGAGTGGAGCAACTGGCGGCGTGGGGAGTATTGCGGTGATGCTGTTGGCTCACTTGGGCTACCAGATTGTTGCAGTGACAGGCAAGCAAGATCGACATGCCTGGCTGAAAGAAATCGGAGCGAGCGAAGTCACCGGTCGTGATAGTCTCGACTCGGATGCGAAGCGACCGTTGTTGAAAGGAGAGTTCGCTGCCGGGATTGATACCGTTGGTGGAAAAGTATTGGCGACAATGCTCAAGAAAATTCAGCACCGTGGATGTGTCGCCTGTTGTGGTGTGACCGGTGGTGCGGAACTTCCTACAACGGTCTTTCCTTTCATCTTACGTGGAGTGGCACTCTATGGGATTGATTCGGCTTGGTGTCCGGATGACCTTCGCACAGACATTTGGGATAGACTTGCTACTGATTGGAAACTCCCGCGACTGCTTGATGCCAAAGTTGATCTCACACTCACGACTGTCGATGCAGCGATCAATGCTATTTTAGAAGGAAAGTTCGCCGGTCGAGGCGTGATTCGCATTGCAGAGTGAGTTATGATCTGACAGGGATCGTGACTAATTGCCATGTGGGAAATTTTGCCGAGTCACGATCCTAACCAAAAAAGAATTGTGAAAAATCTATCTAAAGATGCCTGAAACTAAACGTGCTGTTGTATTACTAAGCGGAGGACTCGATTCTGCCACGACTTTGGCGATTGCCAAGAGTGAAGGGTACGAGTGTTATGCACTCTCATTTGATTACGGTCAACGGCATCGGTTCGAACTTGAAGCTGCAACGAAAGTGGCACAGGCAAACAGGGTTGAAGATCACATTACGATCGACATCGACCTGCGAAAGTTTGGCGGCTCGGCACTGACTGCGGACATCGATGTGCCTAAAGATCGAGATGAAGAGACCATGTCCGCAGGGATTCCGGTGACATATGTCCCAGCACGGAATACCGTATTTCTTTCTCTCGCACTGGGCTGGGCAGAAGCATTAGGAGCATTCGATTTATTTATTGGAGTGAACGCCGTCGACTACAGTGGGTATCCTGATTGCAGACCGGAATTCATTGAGCAATTCACAAAGCTGGCGAATCTCGCTACGAAAGCAGGAGTTGATAACTCAGGGAAGTTCGAGGTTCATACTCCACTGATTCATTTGACGAAGGCAGAGATCATCAATAAAGGGATTTCACTCGGAGTCGATTACGGACTGACTCACAGTTGCTACGACCCTTCATCAGAAGGGGTCAGTTGTGGACATTGTGATTCCTGCCAACTGAGACAAAAAGGCTTTCAAGAAGCGGGCAGCGTTGACCCAATCGCTTATCAATCCTGAGTGGATTTGATTTCCTTAGGGCGCCAAGTAGTCTGTAGCTGCATGTTTTTAAGATTGTAATCTTCAGTTATTGAATCGCAATTGAACCAGGCAATCGCAGCGGTCGGCATTCGTTCATAGTTGCCGGTCGCGGCTTCGACAAACTGTTCAATGCCGGGATTGTGACCGATAGCCAGAATTGTCTCGCCGTTTGTGTACTTCGAGAGAACCTGATTCCAGGTCCGTAAATTTGCCAGATAAAGTTGATCAATGATTTCGAACTGACAATTGATGATTGCTGCGATGGCTTCTGCGGTTTGACATGTACGCTTCGCACTGGAACAAATGATGCGGTCTGGAATCAGTTCTTGAGACTTCAACCAATGTCCCATCTCGGGAGCATCAAGTTCTCCCCGTTTGTTAAGTGGTCGGTCGTGGTCTTGCATTCCAGCATTTGCCCAACTGGACTTGGCATGTCGCATTAAAAGTAGTGTTTTCATTTTGGTACTGATTTGAGGGTGCATTGTGTTTTGAATTGCTCACGCAGAGCCGCAGAGTACGCAGGAAGAGGAGAATTACAACGGTGCATTGAACATATCTCCGCGGCTCTACGTGAGATGATTTTTATCCAGCCTTTATTTCAACATGATCGTTGAGCGTCCCTTGCTAAGCTGGAAGCAGAGGACGCTTTTCTCTTTCTCCTTGAACCATTTTCCTGTTTGTAATTTGCTTCGTGACTGAACTTCATCAAGCCGTTGTTGATCATTGTTTTCGGATTGAATAACTGGTAATTGTGCGAATTTTTTTTCGACCTTCAGTGTGAAATCATAGCATTCAAACGGAGCATCTAAAGTAATTCGATCTCCCTGCTGAGTGATCTTCGTCAGCTCTTTGCTCGCCCAATATCTCGCGATTTCGCTGAGCTTCATCCAATGGACACGCTCTTTGTACTTCTCGTGGATGGAATCTACGACTCGCTGAAAAGCGTGGAAGCCAGCCTTTGTACCGTTGCTGTACATCCCGGGCCAGTGGCATAAGAAGAATCCTGGCTGGTCTCGTTCAATCAGATTCACCAGTTGTCCGGCAGAGGCGTCGGCTGTTGCATACAAGTCTGGTTGAGGTGTCACATCACCTTCCCAACCACCGAACCAGTCGCCTGTTCCAGCTGGGATATTGACTGTGAGGTTAAGGTTAGATGTTCCCAATCCTGAAACGTGTTCGACGGTCGGCTCTGTACTTTGCTCTTTGCCTACGACGTACTTAAAGAAGTGTGGGATCTCCGACTGGAAGACATCTCGCACGGCTTGCTGAACTGCCAACGACAGTTCAGGCTTGACCATATTTCCAAATCCGCCCGGTGTCGTCACGCCTTCGCATGGGAGTCCGCAGTTCTTCAGGATTTTCAATGCGTAGGCTAGATACGCTGCCAGTTCATCGACACTTTTCTTTTCGCGCGGATAAGAGTTCTCCATTGTGCTGGGATTGATCTCTTCGAAGGGTCGACCTGTTTTAAGATTGATGACTCGCGTATGAGTAATCATCTCTGGGTGGATATCCCAATTCGGTAGCATGAGATCGCGGACAAGATTCAAACTATCGAGCAAAGCCATCCTAGACCAGCCGGGCAACTCTCGATCCATCCAACCAACACAAGCGGGGTAGGGGACGATGCTGTATTTTCCTTTGACTCCGTTCTCGCTGCACCATTCACCGAATTTACGAACAAAGCTGTCCGGGATTTCGCGTGGGAATGTCTGCCAGGGTTTCTTGTAAACTTCACGATCCGGGTAACATGCGTGGAACTGTGGGATGCCAAAATGCCCCATGTTCACCAAGCACGTTGAGTCATCAATAATGAAGGTGAGTGGAATCCGATCACGCGGAAATAAAACCTTGACGCCATCTGTATTCGGAGGACGATCACCTGTTGGAGTTTGTGCGAGGAGGTGACCACCATACAGCGATGAACCTACCGCAGCCGACACGCCGGTTCTAATGAAATCACGCCTGTCTCCATTCCAGAATTCCATGTTCATCTCCAAGTGATTTGGTTTTGCGAACGATTAGTGATCGATCTCCATATCTAATACTTCAACAAGAAAAGCCCAGACGTCGGTCAGCTCTTCAATGATCTTTGAGGTTGGTTTCCCCGAGCCGTGACCGGCTTTGGTTTCGATGCGAATGAGTGTTGGATTCTCACAGCCTTGCGCATGTTGCAGAGCGGCAGCGAACTTAAAACTGTGTCCCGGGACGACACGGTCATCGGTATCTGCTGTCGTGACCAAAGTCGGGGGATAACACGTTTCTGACTTGGTGTTGTGATAGGGTGAGTAAGCGAGCAACGCTTTAAACTCGTCTTCGTTGTCCGAGGAACCGTAATCGTCAGTCCAGTAGCGACCGGCGGTGAATTTGTGGAATCGCAACATGTCCATCACGCCAACCGCGGGTAAGCATGCGCCGAAGAGGTCTGGTCTTTGTGTCATGCAGGCGCCGACTAATAATCCTCCGTTGCTGCCGCCTTGGATGGCGAGTTTTTTCGTTTGTGTATATTTGTTTTCAATTAACCATTCGGCAGCTGAGATGAAGTCATCGAACACATTTTGTTTGTTGAGCTTTGTTCCCGCCTTGTGCCATTTCTCTCCGTACTCACCGCCACCACGTAAGTTGGCGACAGCAAAGACGCCTCCCATTTCCATCCAGGCAAGTCGACTGATTGAGAACGAAGGCGTTAACGGAATGTTAAAACCACCGTATCCATACAGCAGCGTAGGATTGTTTCCATCGAGCTTGAGCCCCTTCTTGTGCGCGATGAACATGGGGACTTTTGTGCCATCTTTGCTGGTGTAGAAGACCTGTTTGGCTTCGAAGTCATCGGGATTGAAGTCGACTTCCGCTTGTCGGATTTGTTCGCTTTCACCGGTGATCATGTCGTACTTGTAGATCGTCGGCGGT
>JABJMI010000206.1 GCA_018659505.1 Planctomicrobium sp. | reverse complement strand
TCATTTTTGAAGAGTTCCTCGCTCGCAAGTTTGTCGGTGCAAAAAGCTTCTCGCTAGAAGGTGCCGAAAGCCTCATCCCGTTACTAGACATGGCGATTGAGAAAACGGGTAACGAAGGTGTTCGCGAAATCGTAATCGGGATGGCACATCGAGGCCGACTCAACGTCTTGGCGAACATCATGGGTAAGTCTCCCCGAGCCATTTTCAGGGAGTTCGATGATGTTGACCCTGAACTCTATATCGGTCGTGGAGATGTCAAATACCACCTGGGATACAGCGCAAATTGGGAAACCTCTACAGGGAACTCCGTTCACCTATCTTTGTGCTTCAACCCCAGTCACCTAGAGTATGTGAACACGGTCGCTCAAGGTCGTGTGCGTGCCAAAATGGATCGGCACGAAGACTTCAAACGTGAACGCGGCGCGACAATCCTGATCCATGGTGACGCGGCGTTCGCTGGGGAAGGAATTGTCCAAGAGACTCTCAACCTCAGCGAACTCTCTGGTTATCGCACTGGGGGAACGATTCATATTATTGTGAACAACCAAATCGGATTCACGACCAATCCAAGTGAGGGTCGCTCGACGACATACGCAACCGATGTCGCCAAAATGCTGCAAATCCCAATCTTCCATGTGAACGGGGAACACCCAGAAGCAGTTGCTCAAGTGGTGAATCTCGCCCTTGAATTCCGTAAGAAATTCAAACGAGATGTTGTCATCGACATGTACTGCTATCGCAGACGCGGTCACAACGAAGGGGACGAACCGTCATTCACACAACCGGTCATGTACAAGGAAATCCGTAAGCACGCAACTGTTTACGAAGGTTATCTCGACAGCCTTTTAGAACTCCGTGGCATCACTCGAGAAGACGCGGAGAAGATCGAAAAAGAACGTCGCGAACGCCTTGAAAAAGAGCTCGCTGAAGCACGCCGCGATGACTACATCAGCTGCGTTGATCAATGGGGCGGAATCTGGGGAGCCTACCAGGGTGGTCCAGAGACAGAAGCAGATCGACCAGAAACTGGTCTTGAAAAGAGTGTCAGTTCAGAACTCCTAATAAACCTGAACAAAGTTCCCAAAAACTTCAAACCGCATCCAAAAGCGCAGCGAATCCTCGATTCTCGAGTCGCAATGGCAAACGAGGAAGAACCGCTCGATTGGGGAGGCGCAGAAGCTTTGGCGTTCGCTTCCATCGTCGCAGATCGGCGACCATTCCGACTCAGTGGACAAGACGTTCGACGTGGAACCTTCAGCCATCGACACGCTGTTCTCTTTGACAGCGAGAACGGTAAAGCATTCATCACTTATAAGAATATCCTCAACAAAAAAGGTTACATCAACATCCATAACAGCCCGCTTTCCGAAGCGGGAGTTCTAGGTTTTGAATATGGCTATAGCCTTGATCGTCCTGAAGGTTTAACAATCTGGGAAGCCCAGTTCGGCGATTTCGTGAATGCTGCTCAAGTGATCATCGATCAGTTTATCGCTAGTGCCGAAGACAAATGGAATCGTCTCAGCAGCTTGGTGATGTTCCTACCACATGGATTCGAAGGACAAGGTCCGGAGCACTCTTCGGCGCGTCTAGAAAGATTCCTCACGATGGCTGCGGAAGACAACTTCCAAGTTTGCCAACCGACCACACCGGCTCAACATTTCCACTTGCTCCGTCGACAAGTTCTACGCCGCTGGAAAAAGCCATTGATCGTGATGACTCCGAAAAGTTTGTTGCGCAACAAAGAGTGCGTTTCAACTCTCGATGATTGTGCAACTGGTCGCTTCCAGGAAGTGATACCCGATCCCGAGCAACTTGATGCCGCAAAGATCAAACAGGTCTTACTCTGCAGCGGAAAGGTCTACTACGACCTCGTTGAGAAACGACGCGAACTCGGCGTCGATCATTCGATGATTGTTCGTGTCGAACAACTTTATCCATTCCCAATCAAGCAAATTCAGGAACTCCTACAAGACTTCGCTGACGAAACACAAGTCTGCTGGGTTCAGGAAGAGCCTTCCAACATGGGCGCTTGGAGCTTCTTGCGAACCCGTTTCGGAGACAAATTTCTCGGTCGTTTCCCCTTCGACCGTATCAGCCGCCCCGCCAGCGCCAGCCCCGCTACCGGATCGTCAAAGACTCACAAGTACGAACAAGAACAACTACTAAACGCCGCCTTCAATCTGGAGCAAGTGAGAAGCTCGGAAGAGTGAGATGTAGTTTCGACTGCTGCTTTCCGACCTCACATATCATACAAATAAGCGACATCAGCACATTGACATGCTTTTATGTCGAGTGATATAACTCCCACGTCTAAACAATAATAGTTGTTATTATTGGGATGTTTTATTTTACTATTTTACAGGATGTCTAGTCATGAAACGCCGTTCTTCTCTGCGTGGGTTCACGCTCATCGAACTCTTGGTTGTGATTGCAATTATTGCAATCCTGATTGCCCTGCTCTTGCCCGCTGTACAACAAGCACGTGAGGCCGCTCGTCGAACACAGTGCAAAAACAATCTGAAGCAATTGGGTTTGGCACTACACAACTACCATGACACACACGGCATCTTTCCTAATTCAATGGATTCATATTTTCCAGGTGGAGTCCCCAGTCGCAGCAATCCTCGTAATCACAGCTGGATGGTGATGATTTTACCGTTCATTGATCAAGCTCCACTCTATCAATCAATTGATTTTAGTTCCCAATTGTACGGTCAGACTCTAGCTGGAGGTCAGCTTGTCACCGCACAAAAAATGACACCTTATCGATGTCCGT
>JABJMI010000212.1 GCA_018659505.1 Planctomicrobium sp. | reverse complement strand
TGACCACCTTTTACTCCCCCGCCAGCGACCAGCATCGTTTGAACGGCTCCCCAGTGATCACGACCCGGCAGGTCATAGGCTGAAGCCAAGTGCGAAATCTTTGGTGTTCTCCCGAACTCACCACCGACAACAACGAGTGTGTCTTCCAGCAAGCCTTCCTCTTTCAAGTCATCCAGCAAAGCAGAGAGCGAAAGGTCAAACGGCGGGAAGAGATAATTCTTTAAACTCGGGAACATATTTCCGTGTGTATCCCAAGTTTCATTATTCCCCAAATTGACTTGGACGAACCGCACGCCTTCGCGGACCAGACGTTTTGCCAACATCAGCGACCAGCCGAAAGTGTTCTTTCCGTAACGCTCAGATGTCTCAGCAGGAGCATCTGTGACATTAAAGAGTTTCTGCATTTTCTTGTCAGAAAGCATTGTAATCGCGCGGTCCTGATAACGATCTTGTGACTGTGTCTCCTGAAGATGCTGTAACAGCGGTCGAACGTCATCAATTTCACTGAGAAGTTCTAAGCGATCCTTTGCACGATTTGAATTGATGCCTTTTGGTGGAACTAGGATGGGTGTCTGATATTTCAGGGTTTTGTCATGCTCCGCACCTCGTTGATGATGGAATCCATACTCGGGCCAGGCACCGTATGTCACTCCATTGAAGCGGGAAGCCGCCAGGAAATGCGGTTCTCGCCGCGCCCCCATGATGCCCGCAAACTGACCGGGGATGACTCGCCCTGTGCGATGAATCAACCGTTCAGGCAGTACCATCGCAGGCGGCAAACTTCCTTGATCGGGTAGCAACGCTCCCACAATGGCAGCGATCGAAGGGTGATCCGTCGGCTTAGGTCGCGAAGGATCGAACCCGGTCGGCAAATCGGTTCGTCCCGACAACATCACCATGTGACCTTGAGAGTGCTCGTTATACGGGTGAGACATCGATCTCACGAGGCTCCACATCTCACTACGTTTAGCCAGCAAAGGAAGGTGTTCGCAGATGTGAGTTCCGGAAGTTGCAGTTTGAATCGGGAAGAATTCTCCCCGAACTTCTTCAGTTGCCTTCGGTTTCATATCGAAGCTATCTTGCTGCCCAAGACCACCCGAAAGAAAGATGTAGATCACTGATTTCTTGGAACTCTGTTTGCGATTTTCGTCAGCGGCTCGGCTGATGTTCGCTGCTCCGTATCCCATTGCACCAAGTGCAGTGGTAGCCAGAAAGTGTCGTCGGGTCGTAGAAGAAGATTGATAAGGCATCGGGACCTCCGATGAAATGGGCAGGAAATCGAGAGTCGAGCATCGCATATTCCACCAGCAGCATCAAGAGGGAAGCAAAACTTACGGCGTAGTAAGTTCTATTCCCGAGGTTCTGAGGCAGTAACTTAGTGTGATGGATTTTAACACGGCGGCACAGAGACACGGAGAAGTGAAGGCAATGGTGAGTTCAAGAATGAAAAAACAAAATAGTTTGTGAATCTTATCATGGAAAAACGGTTTGACTTTTGAAGAGGCAATACGAACTCAATCAACTCTTCGCAATCTCAAGTTGAACTCCCAATATCACATTGCTTGAAGTTCGAATAACTCACGACCGCTGCGTAAAAGGTACGCACTGCACTGGATACGAACATGCCCATCGATTCAACTGAAATTCAAGCTTCGTTTCATGATCTGCAACAAGAAGCCACCCTCTTAGCGGGTTCGCTTTCTAATTTAGAACAGCGAGTTACAACCTATCATCACCTCTATCGGGACTCTGGAGGCAATCATATTTTTCCATTGATCGCTTCGCATGGGGCGTTATGGGCGAAAGGCTACTTTCAGTTTGGTGCAAAGCTTGGCAGGATTCTCTCGCTGCAATATTTCTTTGATTCGGACAAACGTCAACGACAACTGGAGAGCCTTGCTGCTTTCGCAGATGCTTTTCGAGAAATCAATCGACTGGTCTGTGTCGACACTTACACCAATTACCATTTAGTGAAACGGTTCGGTGAAACTCCTGAACTGTTGGAAGTCCTCTCACCAGAGATTTTAACTGCACTGGGAAGAGTTCACTGGGCGCGCAAGAATGGTCAACAACTCGCAGAGACTGAGAAGCGAAGTGTCTTCCGGGCACACTTCCTCAACGAGCAAAACAACGTCGTCGGTCCAAGTGTGAAAGATGCGATGGCTGCGATTGATTGGAATCTTATAGAGATGATCGCCATACGCCCAATGGTCCGGTTCTCTTATTTTCCGGTTCAAAAGACGTTTTGGTTTCGAAATTTCACGAACAGAGAAGAACGTATCAACAAAGGGATGAAAGCCTTCGATATCGGCTCTCAATTCGGGTGGGAAGATGTCGAGGCGAAGCTCGCAGAGTACCAAACATTACCGCAAGAGTTTTTTACGAACTCGATATCGCATTTCGATGACATCAAAAGTGATGTTCTCGGTGCGGTTTGATGTCTCGTATGGGCGAAGCGTTTTGCCGGACACTTAAAGTGTCCGGTAAAACGATTGCAGTTAAAGATTCTTTGCTAATAGTTCTGCAATTTGCACAGCGTTAGTCGCGGCGCCTTTGCGTAAGTTGTCGCTAACGCACCAGAAGCTGAGACCGTTGGGGTGAGAGATATCTTTACGGATGCGTCCGATGTAGACGAGGTCTGAACCGTCACATGTGCTGGGGAGTGGATACTCTGAATTCTTAATGTCGTCCACCACTTTAATACCGGGGAACGCTTCGAAGAGTTTTCGTGCTTCTTCCGGCGAGATTGGTTTTTCGGTTTCGACGGTGATTGACTCGCTGTGGCAGTTTGCAACGGGAACACGAACGGCGGTCGGGTTCACGAGGATCGACTCATCGCCGAGAATCTTACGAGTCTCGTACAGCATTTTAAGTTCTTCGCTGGTGTAGCCATCTGCCTTTTCGCCACCGATTTGGGGAATGCAGTTGAAAGCGATGGGATGAGTGAAGGCTTTGTATTCGAACTTGTTTCCTTCGAGAAAAGCTTTGGAACCGTCGAACAAGTCAGCTGTTCCCTGAAGACCGGCTCCGCTTGTTGCTTGATAAGTGCTGACGATGACTCGTTTTATTTTGCTGGCATCGTGTAATGGTTTGAGTGCGACAACCATTTGTGTGGTCGAGCAATTCGGGCTGGCAATGATGCCGGTCGCATCGAGTGCTGCCTGCGGATTGACTTCGGGAATGACGAGTGCGACGTCCTCTTTCATTCGCCAGTAGCCTGATTCATCAATCACCTTGCAGCCAGCTTCGAGAGCAGCTGGCAGATATTCGGCAGCGACATCATCTGGGGTAGAAGCGATGACGAGATCGGAACCGGCAAAGCAATCTTTTGTCAGTTCTTCTACGGTATATTCTTCGCCTTTGAAGGTGAGTGTCGTGCCAGCACTGCGGGCAGAAGCAATAAAGCGAAACTTTTCAGCCGGGAAATCACGCTCTTCAAGAAGGTGACGCACGATCTGCCCAACGGCACCGGTTGCACCAATGATGGCAACATTTTTGAACACAGAAAGACCTCGGGATATTGAAATCAAGTAAAAACTGACTTAGCCCCACACTTCAAGTGTGGGGCTAAGACTACAAATTCTAAAGTACGACAATGAGTAACTGCAAATTGTTCATTGAAGAATATCAGATTGAAGAATTCGCGGTGATAAGACAATCTTGCAGCGGTCACTACCTAAGCCATAGAATAACTTGTAGTTAGGAAAGGTGTCCTTTGTCGGCAGACGTCAAACATATTGCGATTCTCGGAGCCACGGGTTCGATTGGAACCAGTTGCCTGGAGGTTGTTCGTGCAAATATGGAGTCGATGAAAATCGACGTGATGACAGCCCACTCAAACTGGCAGGAATTGGCGAAATTCGCTGCGGAGTTTCTTCCTCAAACTGTTGTTTTAACAGGACTTAAGGAAGGAGACATCCCTGATGATACTTTCCCCACAAACGTAGAAGTTCTGTTCGGGGAAGAGGCACTCATTCGGTCGGTTGAAGCGGAACAGATTGAAACGGTCATCACAGGAATCGTTGGGGCGGCAGGCTTACGTGGCACTTGGGCTGCTGTTTGTGCTGGAAAACGTATAGGGCTCGCAAACAAAGAGACGTTAGTCGTTGCTGGTGAGATAGTTACGGAAAAAGCGAAGGAAACGGGGTCGGTACTGATTCCTGTCGATTCAGAGCATTCAGCCATCTTTCAGGCACTCATGTGCGGAGAGCCGAATGAAGTTGAGAGAATCATCTTAACTGCCAGCGGAGGACCGTTTCGAACTTGGACGGCTGAAGAATTAGAGAATGTTACTATCGCAAACGCTTTGGATCACCCGACTTGGGACATGGGTCCGAAGATTACAATCGATTCAGCGACGATGATGAACAAGGCTCTGGAGATCATCGAAGCTCGGTGGCTATTCGATATCCCTGCTGAGAAAATTGACGTGGTAGTTCATCCACAATCAATCGTGCATTCTATGGTGGAGTTTGTTGATGGGTCGGTAATGGCTCAGCTCTCGCCTCCGGATATGAAGTTGCCAATTCAGTTTGCGATCACATATCCAGAGCGAATTTCGGGAATTAGCCCTAAACTTGACTTAACCCAGACATTTTCTCTTGATTTTCAACCACCTGATCTCGAACGATTCCCCTCACTATCGTTAGGATTCGAGGTTGCAGGCAAAGGAGGGACTGCGGGAGTAGTCCTAAATGCAGCGAATGAAATTGCTGTCGACCGATTCCTGAACAAACAGTTAGCATTTACAGACATACCGCGACTTAGTCGCTCGATACTTGCGTCACATCATTTCGAGAGTCATCCAACGTTGGACCAACTCCTCACTCTCGACAGATGGGCGCGCCAGGAGGCACTCCGTTGGACATCGTTAACTTCACAACCCTCGCCTTCCTTGACGGCACCACGCTGCTGAACATTTTGATCGCAGCTGCCGGTTTGGGAATGGTTATTTTCTTCCACGAACTCGGTCACTTCCTCGTAGCGAAGTGGTGCGGAGTTTATGTGGAACGCTTCAGTATTGGCTTCGGTCAACCTATTCTCTCACGTAAATGGGGAGAGACAGAATACTGGCTCAGCTGGATTCCCTTCGGTGGCTACGTCAAAATGCTCGGGCAGGATGACATGGATCCCGGGCAGATGTCGGACGACGAAGTCGCTCTGGACCCTCGATCATATTCGGCGAAGACTGTCCCACAGCGAATGGCAATCATTTCCGCTGGTGTGATTATGAACATCATCACCGGGTTTATTTTCTTCACGATTGCATTCACATCCGGTGTCGAGACGACAGATCGAGTGGTCGGAAATGTTGAAGTCGGGATGCCGGGCTGGATTAACGGATTGCGAATGGGAGACACTCTCTCTTCAATCAATGGTCGTCCGGTCGAGAACTTTGAAGACATTCTACGTGGAACGGCACTCTCGCAAGGTCCGATTCATCTGACTGGTTCACACGCTGATGGCGAAACTTTTGATATCACAGTCGAACCTGCCACAAAGGGGATCGTAAGGCAGATCGGTTTACGTTCGATCCTCAGTACGAAAGTCGCTGAAGTTCCTGACACAGGTGAATACTCATACAAACTACCCGGAACATCTGCTGCGGAAAGTGATTTCCAGATGGGAGATGTGATCAAGCAGGTCAATGGAACATCTGTTGAAAATTACGTTGAACTCTCGAAAGTGTTACAGAACCGAGCTGCCGAACCTGTGCAAGTCGTTGTTCAACGTGGCAAGGTCGGCAAAAAAACGATGACTCTTGCCCCACAACAGTTCGTTGGATTCGGGATGAAATTCTGGATCGGCAAAGTCGAAGCGATTCGCTTAGGATCACCCGCTGCCAAAGCAGGATTGCAAGCACGGGATCAAATTGCGAAAGTTGATGGACTCTCTGTGGAAAGCGATCTCGATCCATTCCGCCTGACAGAATACTTCTCTGAAAGAGCAGGAGAGGAAGTCGAAGTGACTGTTTCTCGACCTGTCGAAGGAGACTCACCTCAAGAGTTGACTCTCAAAATTACTCCAGATGATCGCGGTGCCTGGTCCGAACCACCACTCACTCCCGGAAGCTTGCTTTCGATCCCAAGTATTGGAGCCGCCTATCATCTTCTGCCGAGAGTTTATTCGGTCGAAGAAGGAAGCGTCGCTGACAAGAATGGTGTGCAGATGCGAGACTCACTTTCAAAGGTGATCTTGAAGAAGTCTGCTGAATCTCCCGCTGACCAGTTGGCTGCAGATACATTTGAGCTTCCTATTGAAGAGACGAACACCGCTTTTGCCATGTGGGTGATTCAGGAAGCTGCTCGATCACGGTCAGTCACTTTTGAATTCAAACGCGGTGAGGATACGAAGCCGATTGTCGTCGAAATGGAACCTCAACCGATCGAAGACTGGTACATGCCAACAAGTCGCGGGCTAGTGCTAAGTGCTGAAATGACCATGCAATCCGCTGACGATTTACAGGGTGCGATTGCGATGTCAGGACGTTACACAATCACCTCCATGGAAGACATTTATCTGACTCTGCGAGGATTGATCATGGGATCGATCTCTCACAAAGGACTCAGTGGTCCAGTCAATATCGCCAAAATGGCTTACGGATTTGCTGACTTAGGTATTGGTCACTTCCTGCGATTCCTTGGTTTGATCAGCGTGAATCTGGCAGTCATCAACTTCCTACCAATTCCGGTCCTTGATGGAGGTCACATGGTCTTCCTGATGTGGGAAGGACTGTTCAGAAGAAAGCCACCTGAGAAGGTCGTCAACTTCGCACACCTGGTTGGCTTTGTCCTCATCCTAAGTATGATGGGCTTCGTTCTGTAT
>JABJMI010000670.1 GCA_018659505.1 Planctomicrobium sp. | reverse complement strand
CGGTTCGTTCATTTCTGGCTCATCATGTTGAATCGTTCGTCAATATGCGAGCCAAGTTTCCTGCATCGCGAGCGATTTTGCAATCGCGTACAAGAATTCAGACATTGAGCGAATGTGTTCCCAGGCCAGTATCGCTGTAGGTGTTCACTAGATCGACAGTGATGAGACGCAAAAAGGTCCGGTTTGAAGCAGTCAAACCGGACCTCAATTTCAAGTTCGCAATGAATCGTTATTCGTTATTCATCAACTTTGCAGGAGGAACGAAAGAGGCGATTTTATGGAATGCAGCTTCCACTTCTGTCTCCATATCAGCAACACTGAACCCACCGGGGACGTCGATGTAATGTCCGCCAGCGAGGTGAGCGATTGCTTCCATTAGATCACGATCAGCATCAATACCAACGCTCATCGTATGAACCGTAATTCCCGATTCGACTGCTTCATAGGCGACTTTCAACACATATCGTCTTTGTGAAGAACTTGTATAATAATCTCGACTCCCATCACCGTCGTAGTCGAAGAGTTCATCCCAGCTCCAGCCATTCGGAAGCGATGAGCTGGCGTTGTTGTCCATAGTGTTCGTGTTACCATCGGTCATCAGCAAGATCGTTCTGCGTGCACCGTCGCGTGCGTTGTCCAGCATCAACTCGATGCCATCTTCCAGACCTCCACCCATGTTCGTCGCATAAGCGTAATGTGCAGCCTGCTTATACTCCATGATGTTCTTGACCGCAGTGTAATCGTCAGTGATTGGTTCACTGGAGATATCAACATACGGAATGTTGGGATCACTTTCATTCAGGACCATTTCTTTACGGTGATAGGTATCGTAACTTACCATCCCGATGTGATCATCGAAGCCTAGGTCTTCCAGGAAATCACAGAGCAACATGTGACCTTCCTTAATCGCATGGAAGGGATAGTGTCGTGTCTTCCAAAGATCAGGTGTTTCCCAATGTCCTGATTCTTCTCGCATAATGTAGTTCACTAGTGTCAAGCCACCATATGTTTCCCGATAACCGCGGCTGGAAAATTCAGAATATGAACGTGCATGGTTGATGAAACTGTCCCAACTCCCATACGGATAGGGATAATTTCCTGTCAGTCCAAAAGCATTCTTCACAGCAGTGTTGGTGTCGTCAAAGCGAAGCTCAGCTGCATTTCCACCATTGGGGGCATTAAAATAATACCAGTACGACCGACCATCCCAGGTTTCGAGATACATATAATCAATCTCTTTCCAGGAACTGTAATTCGCGTTGTAAGGACCGTTGCTACCATAAGAGACATCGTCAGTAGAATTATTTGTAAAGCCGACATTCAACAAACGAATACGATCAGGAGAGGAAATCGAAGCTGATTTTCGATCGCCTGAAAAGGTGACTGAAATCCCTTGATTGGTAACCGTGACGGGAGCATTTGAGTTCGGACCTCGTGCTGTGACCCAAGCGGTATCGATATTTCGATAGCCGTTAATGTTCACGCTGTTCCCGCTCAGATTGCTGAAGGTTTGATAGTTATTATTGTCGTATTGGACTCTGACCTCTTCGATATCACCGTCGCTTGTGACCGTAAGGTCATCATATTTGAAAGTCACAGAAGCGGAGACGCCGTTTGATGTTTCGTCAACGGTTAAAAATTGTGGTGCGAAAGTTAACGTGCCAGTGTTTGGCATTTGCAGGTCGCTCCAGACGAGAGCCATATTCGCTTCAACTTGAGCATCACTGAGACGAGCGTTTGTTTCGTTTGTGTAGTAGCTGTCAAAGTTCATCGAACGTGAAAAGTCGTGGACCACGACAATATCGCGTGATTCAACGTAAGCGACTGCTTCTGCCTTCAGTTTCGCGTAACGATCACCGGTCACTGCAGCGAAGAAGAGTCTGACTTTCCCATCCTGTGCGGTATGGTCCTCCTGATCGCGACGGGCAATCACTTTCACGACGTTGGATGGCGAAACATCCCACTCGACTTCAAACTTCTGAGTTGTGTCATCAAAATACCGTTTGCCGAATTTCACATCTATTTGAGAATTTACGTACACGCCATTCAGTTCTGCGACATTTGCAGCGACCAAGCGCGCCTGGTCGCGTGCATACTGAGTGACATCAACAGTCCCCGGGGGGGCGGTGTTGACTGCGGCAGTGATTTCTTGAGCTGCTGCCAGTGCTGCTGAGTCGACACCGTTTTGCATCTGCTGTTTGGTGAGATTTAAGAATGCAATATCGACAGCCAGAGAAACGAAGGCGAGGCAGCCCGTTAAACAGAACGCCGACAGAACGAGAAAAGCTCCACGGCGAGTTGTCGACTCATCGCTGGGGAGTTGTACAAGTTTCGATTTGACATTTAGGATATTCATGGTGCGTTCTCTGAGTAATCAAGAAAAATAAATACGTGCCCTGTTACTCTTTTGCGTGGCTTGAACTTAGAAATTAAACAACGACCCTGATAAGAAGTCGTGTCGATAAATTTGACTTCCACACTTGTTATTCGTAGAGGTCTGCCTTCCCGAGTCTAAAGACAACCGAAGAATTCAAGGACTGATTCTCCATTCTTCTCAACGGAAAAATCGTCACGTCGGAAAATGCAATTGATGCACTAATACGGAAGTTCTGTAAGTAGTTGTCTCCGCTATCCAGGTCGAAATCTTGACCTTCGTTGTTTCCATCTGCGTGGGTGATCGTAAGTGTTGTTTTCGCACCATTGATTCCGTTTGCTTTTAAGACATTTCGGATATCGTGAATGACCTTTTGTTCGGTGGTCATTCCAGGAGGGATGGCGCCGTTGTGGTGCATTGAGGCTAAACGTCCCCCTTCGCGAACCGCTGCGGTGAGGTTGGTAGAGACATCCAGAGCACGGCTCATTTCAGCCATACCCAGAATGAGGCTGATAAAAACAGGGGCGACAACTGCGAATTCAACAGTTGCAATCCCTCTGCGGATTTCTGAACAATTTTCTTTGTTATGTATTTTCATTAGATCATCTGCTCTTTATTCATGCCTGATGACTGATTGCCCGGTAAGAGTGGCATCCTTGACCCAGAATGGGGAAAAAAGTGCCACATCGTCATAGTCCACGGAGATTCTCACTACAAAAAGCTGACGCGATTCTGCACCGAGGATTTCTATCGCTGGAAGGGATGCAGCGTCGTATGAATCTGCGTCATAGCCTGGTGAATCAAAGACTGATCCATCTAAAACGGAGATCACGGCATTCCCAGGATTTAAAGACGTACCAAGAATGCTTGTTGCTTTTGTTTTCACTTGTGCTGTTGAAATCCCTTCGACAATGCCGTAGCGAGCAGAGCGTTTCGCGGCAGAGTTCAAGGAGTTGATCACGACATAAACATGCCCCAGCTCCACAATCATCGCTAGAAACATGGCGAATAAAGTTGCAACAAGAGCAAATTCAACAAGAACTGTACCGCTGCGTTCATTCGGATGTTGTTGATGGAATTGTTTGATCATTTTTATTTAGGGGTTGGAGACATAGGCCTCTTTATTCATACTTCGAGGAAGTTTCGCTGGTCGGGAGAAATCAAAGAGTTTTATTGAGATTTAGAAAAATTCAGGATGATTACTCGAATACTTGTCTGGCTTGTTCACTTAATGCACCGAACTGTTGCAGATGCTGCAATTCGACCACGTGATTTTGCTCGTGTTGAAGAATTGCAACGTGCCTCAAGCAGCATGCGACTTGTTCAGCTATTGATGAACTTGACTAACTCGTCGTTGTGGGCAATTG
>JABJMI010000557.1 GCA_018659505.1 Planctomicrobium sp. | reverse complement strand
TCAAAATCACCCCTTCTGGAATCGAGATTAAAGGCACGATGGTGAAAGTCCAGGGGCAGGCCATGGTGGAAGTCAAAGCACCAATGACCACTGTCAAGGGAGATGGAATGTTAACGCTCAAAGGCGGTTTGACCATGATCAACTAAAGCATCTGCAAAATTGATTTTAACAGTTCGGTCTCGCGGTGGCAGCGTTTTAACAAATGAAAACGTGCTCCGCGGACAACAGAAGCATTGGAAATGCTCGAAACAAATTGATTGTGTGTGAATTTAATTCGGGAACGATCTTTTGAAATTCTCGATTTGTAATAACTAAGAATGATACTGGGCTAAGGGATTCTCGTGATGAGTGCAATTCTTAGGATCTATGCGAATGAGGAATTTCGTGATCTTTCAATCGTCGAAAAAGGAGCAGAATTGCTCCTTGGACGTGATTTGGATGTCGACATCAGTGTTCCTGATGATCCAAAGATTTCGAGTAATCATTTACGGATTCGATCTGCCGGAAGTCAATTTGAAATTGAAGACCTCGGAAGCACAAACGGTACCTTTCTCAAGACCGAACAAGTCTCCAAAGTCATTCTAGAATTTGGAGAAGTCTTTCGCTGCGGTGGTACCGATTTTGTCTTTGTTCCCCAAAGCGAAGAAAGTGCTCAGGCTACTATCGCAGACTCTGGTGCTGTTGCGACGGCAGCTGCAGTCCCAGCAGCAGCTGCAATTTCTCATTCACTTGCTGAGGCCCCGGGTTTTTGCGAGGAAACTTCGACAGCTATTATGCAACGCTTTGAGCTGAGTAAGGAGATTCCGTTCGCTCCTGAAGAAGGAGAATCGCCCGCTGACTACGCAATGAAACTTGCGAAGAGTGAAGAGCCGAACTTGTGTCTCTTGTTTTTGTCCTATGCACTTGAAAAACGATCAGCGGTTTGGTGGTTGACTCGCTGTATTCAAGAAGTTGAATGTTTACTCGATGACAATGATCGTGAAATGTTTCAGCTCGCTGAAAAATGGGTCGTCGAACCTAACGATGCCAACCGTCGAAATGCGATGGCTTTCGCGGAGGAGATGGAAATGTCCACACCAGCATGTTGGGCAGGAGTTGGAGCCTTCTGGTCGACAGGCAGTATGGCACCCCCGGAAGCTCCGGCTGTTGAACCCAAAGACAATTTGGCTGGCAAAGCGATCTCCGGTGGAGCAATTATGGCTTCTGTTTTTCACACCCCTGAAAAAGCACTGGACAAGCAGAAATCCTTTACGCAACTCGGTGTGGACATTGCTGAAGGCAAGATTCCTTGGGCATAGTTCTGGTGGTATGCAAATGGTATCACGTTGTACGAATTGACTGAGAATCTTCAAATCATAGATTGATTTTCACAATCTCCAGCGACCTGATGGAAAAATGATTTCAACCTCATTACTCTCAATGTTTAAATTGGGCAATTGAAGAGTATGACTTATGAATTCACATTCGATTTATTGGGGCGAAGGAGTCTTTCTTCGACCTCAACATTTTCAATACAGCGATAAGGTTCTGCACGGTTCACATGCTGTCAGCCTGGGTTGGGAAAATCCCTATTTCTATGGGCTGCATCATATTGAGCTCGATGAGAATTCATTAGCGAACTGGCGAGTTTCTTTAGCCGCCTGTCAGCTCAGACTCCCTGACGGGACCGCCCTGAAAATTCCTGAAGATGCTCATCTTTCCGCGGAGCCAATTCCTCGCAGTCTCTTTCAGTCGGTTGAATCCCGAGTGAAAGTGTATGTCGGCGTCGCTGAAATTAAGAATGGTGCCAACAACGCGGAACCTGAAGGACCGGGCGTGATGACCCGATATCTGAAAAGAGAAATTCAGGTTGAGGACGAGAACAGTTCAGGTTCCTCATCCACAATCGAAGCGCGAGTGCTCAATCCAAAGATACTCATCGGTGACGATGCAGCACGTGGTTATGACGCTGTCCCAGTGATGCAACTTCGTCTGGGAGCGACCGCTGAGGCTCCGCCCGAAGTTGATCCCGATTACATTCCTCCGGTGATTTCAACCAAGGCCTCTCCGAAGTTGATGTCTTGGTTGAACTCTGTTTGTGATCAACTAGGAGCACAGTCTCAAAGACTCTCGCAACAGATTAAGGATCGCGGAGTTGCGTTTGCGAGTGGTCACCGAGACGATTTGGAAATGATCTCTCAATTGCAGGCAGTCAATGCTTCGCTGGGGGGATTGGCACATTTACCGAGTGCTCGCGAAGTGCATCCCTTTCATGTTTATAGTGAACTTTGTCGCGCTGTAGGAAATACAGCAATTTTCAAAGGGTCTCGCGCCTTTCCGCAAATTCCCAGTTACGATCACGATAATCTGATTGTCTCTTTTAGAAGATTACACGAACTACTCGCTCCTGGAGAAAAACGACAAGCAGACTACGTTCGACAACCGTTCTCCGCGGATGGTTTGGTGATGAGTGTCCGCTTACAGCCACAATGGTTACAGCCAGATTGGGCATTCTATATCGGAGTAGAATGCAATATGAGTCCAGAAGATGTACGTCAATTACTTTCTGAAGAAGCACTCGGGATGAAAGTCGGGCGAACTGAAGAGGTTGATGCCATTTTCAGAATGGGGCGATTCGGAGTTCAAATCAAACCTGTCACCGACGCACCAAGAGTCTTTCCACGAAAGAATTGGCATTACTACCGTGTTGATCGGGAACATGCCTGGAATTTGGATGAGAAGAATTTGAATCTCGGAATTCGCTTCAATGAGAGGTACGTAGAGCAACAGATCAATGGTGAAGACAAGATCGATGTCCGCAACCGAACAACGAATGAAACAACCACAATGGCTTTTTCTCTATTCGCCATTCAAGCGGATGCTATGTAAGATTTATGGCATCGAAACAGGGATTGAGAACCGAATGTCCTTCGGTGTATAACACTTGAAGAGATTGTTGAAAAACTGAATTTCTTGACTGAAACAGGTATATTTCCCCTTAGGGTCGTTGAAGGAAGAAGATAATTATGGCTGAATCTATCATTGCCCTCGCAGAGCCATTCTTTCTGAAATCCCTCAGTCTCGTTGGTGATAAGAAAAATGACCATACTGGTGATTTACCTCGCCTGCAAAAAGAGCTTTCAGGAGAATTGCAATCCATCGAACAAAAAGTTCTTTCGGGAGAGTTGAGAGTCACAACGGCGGAGTGGCAAAGTTTGAAAGAAGCACTCGTTTATTGGGTTGATGAGATTCTCACACACCACTTCTCTGAGTGGCAGAATTATGTGTTGGAGCACGAATACTTCAAACAAAAAAATCGTGCCTGGAAATTCTATGTCGAAGGTGAGAAATACCTCGTCACAGGGACTGAAGACGCTGCCGAAGTTTTTTATCTGGCAGTCGCACTTGGCTTCGTTGGTGATATCCAAGGTGCATTTAATATGGTCATGAAGAAGGAAATGCCTGGGAATACGAAGGACGCGGAAGAAGCCAGAGTGACTTGGGCACGACAACTTCAAGGGCGACTCCGTCAACAACAATCTCGGGATCTGCAAGAGCAGCGATTAGAAGGAGATGCAGGTCCCATAGACGGAAATACGACGCTGACTTACGCCAGCGCCGCATTTACGATTATGACTCTCTGCTTCCTCGTTCTCTTGTCTTGGTACTTCTTTAGAAGTTAAGAATGCGAGAATCGAAAAGGCTTACTTCCAGAATTTCATATTACGGAAGACAGATTTTTTAGGTTGCGGCTGACTGATTTGTTGAGGTTCAACAGCCTCTTTGGTTTCTTGAGAAATGGTCCTGATTTCTTCTGCAAGTTCTTCGTCGGAACCAATTGAATCTTCCAGTTCAAACAAGCCAAACTCTTCTGCCTGAGCTTGTGAGACTTGAC
Source organism: Planctomicrobium sp. (assembly GCA_018659505.1). Classification (GTDB taxonomy): domain Bacteria; phylum Planctomycetota; class Planctomycetia; order Planctomycetales; family Planctomycetaceae; genus Thalassoglobus. Next base: position 10,936 of record JABJMI010000557.1, on the reverse strand, counting down.
CATCGTCGAGAGTCGTTTCAGATTCGTCATCCAAACCGGTTTGCATCGTCTCTTCGATTTGAGCCAAGTGCTCTTCGATTTCCTCGCGGGTTCGGGCATCTTCAACTTCTTCAAAGTAGAAGTCCGCTTGAGGAATTTCCCGTTCACTTACTTGCACGACTTCTGGGGTATCCGCCGCTTCAATTTCTGAGGCTTCTGGAGCAGGTTCAATAAAACTCGGTTCGACGATTTTTTCTGCCGAGGTCGTTGTGTCAACAAGGTGCATGTTGGCGTAGTTTAACAACGAACCCTTTTCGAATTGAATGTTTTTCAATGCGATTGCGTACTCTGCTCGGGCACGGAATAACCGCACTTCAGATTCCACCAAACGTGTTTGGGCATCCAAGATCAAATCAACAGGATCGTTAAGATTTCTAGCACGTGCTTCCAAGGCATCGAGATAATCTTTGGCAGCCAGATACTGGTTTAGATTATTTTCAATTGCCTGATATGCTCTAGCAGCATCTGCGATAGAACCAGCGAGGTTGTTGACCACTTCACGCTGTTGTTCTTCGAAGATAGCTCGAGCATGAGACAAGGCAAACTCTGCATTAGAGACAGCAGCATGACCTTGTCGGTATCCAAGCGGGATAGCCAATTCGAATCCGATCATGTACTCCTGGTGCTCTCCAGTCAGTGCATTGCCCAATCCAGAATTTGGAGTGTCTCCGCTATTTCCACCACTCGTAAGGAAGTCATCACCGAGACCACGGGCACGATAACGTGCGACCGCATCAAGTCGTGGATTCAAGAAGTTTTTGGCTGCCAGAAGTTCCATTTCTTTCTTCTTGGTCACCAATTGTTGACGTCGAAGTTCAGAACGTTGTGAGAGAGCTTCTTGTGAAATGGTACTCCAGTCGTAAAGAACTTTGGCAGTGACGGGTTCTTCTGAAGGACGCAGAAGTGCACCATCAGCAGCGGGCATCCCGATCAGTAGGCGAAGACGTCGCTCTGCGACAAGAACTCCTCCGGTCGCTTGCAATGTTCCACCAGTCGACCCGTTACGAGTTTGTGTTCCCTGTAACAAGCGACCACTGATCGCTTCGTCAACGTCGGCTTTGAATTTGTAGTATTGCTGTCTGGCCAATGACTCGTCAGGAGTTTTTTCTAGTCCGACGCCTGATTCAGCTTGTTTGGCATTCCAGATCTCCAGCGATTGTTCCATCGCTTTTTTACGTGCATCAAGCTCACGATATGCGAAGTACAAATCCCAATAAGCGTTTTCGACATTACTGAGATAATCTCTCAAGGCAATGCGGAAATCATGGTTTGTGATATCAGAGTTTGTCTTGGCAATTAAAACACCATTGTAAAGCCCTGGTTGAGCACCTGGTCCAGCAATGCGGTTGAACTCCAGACCAGCACCTTGTAGCAATGGCTGCCGAACTTCAGCTTCGATCAGAGTTTCGTAGTAATTGAAGAATGTGTTTGCTGGAGCATTGTTGTTATCGTAGATCGTCTTAGAGCGAACACTTAACAATGCACCGGTCGCAGTTCTCTTGTCGATTCCGATGTTGTACTCGTGTAAATCCTGGGCGAAACTCGATGTTCCCCCGGCGAAGAAAGCATTGTTAAACAATCGATCATTATCGTTGTACATCGCTGACGCGGTGAACTGGGCATCGAATGCACTCAGCGCGGCTTCCATACTGAATCGCGGATCCGTTTCTGCCAAGCTCGGAATATAACGAGTCTTTGCAAGATCAGGGGTTCGTAGGACGACACCACCAATGTCTCTTAGAACTGTTGAGTTCTGCATCGCTAAACGAGAGACGTCATCCAAGCTTAAATCTGCGTAGTTAGTAAATTCTGCATTCACAAGCATGTCTGATGTGATTGGTGCAGAAGTGTAACTTGTTGTGTAAATTTCTGGATTTGGAGCGTCAACTGATGCGGAGATTTGATCAATTTCAGCCGTGTTGTTCCCAACGGTCTTTGACCAGACATCGGGGCTCGCTGCACAGCCAGCGATTGCAGATGTTGCAGCGGCAACGAGACAAGCGCGAGCAAATACGCGTGCATGTTTCTTAACGGCCCGTGTTCTCAGGCGACCTTGGAGTGTCCATTCCGTGAGCATGTTACCCTACCCTATCTGAGCTTCGTAAAAAATTGGTCGAAGAGATTGATGGAAAACTCACGCAGACCACAGAGGAGAACCCCCACTCCCTTGCTCGACTCTATGGTTTGATCGGCATATTGCCCCAAGGCGTTAAAGATAATTTGATCATGTCAAGATGATTTCTAACGGATAGTTTGAAAATTTATTAAGAAATCGGCAGGATTTGCCAGGAGAAGCTATTCGACTCCTCTCTTTAGATTACCCATTCTTCCCACTTTTTCAGTAGGGGTGCTTTGAACTGTTTTTTTCAGAGAGTGTTCATTACGCAACTCGATTAGAAATTTTCGTCTACCCTATTCTTCGCCTGATGGATACATTCCACATGTATTCCAAACGAATTTTACTGATCGTTGCAACGATAAAATGCTATCTGAATCACAACTTTCGGCGTTGTTGAATTCTGCAGCCAGGGCTCAAGCTTCAAGTGGGGAGCCCGGTAGCAGTCTGATTCCATCCTTGTGTCAAACTCTTCTGCAGCAACTCAGTTTGAATGATGTTCTGTTGTGGCAAATTGATCTCAATCAAGTCATCCCTCTCTGGCAATCCCGTCAAAATGAGAAGTCGTTTTCCATCGACAAGGAGAGCCTGAGTCATATTGAAGTTGGTGAAATTCAAGCGTTTGATTCTCCTTCGACTGGAGACCAAACAGAGCCTCACCGTCTGAGTTTGACGAGCGTCCCAATTGTTGATTCGGCTCGAATGGTGATCGCGTTTCAACATTCTCCATCACAACAGGTCGACGACGATCTCTTTCAGATTGGCGAAATTCTTGCAGATATTCGACGACGTGAATTGCTTCAGAAACTCTACGCCTCAAACCAAAAACAGAATCGCATCTTTCATTTTCTGGCGGAACTCCACAACTCAACAAGTCAAGAAGAACTCATACAGTTGTTTGTCACAGACGGTGTTACAGTTTCGATGTTTGAGCGAATCTCGGTCTTGTCTCGCAAAGCGAACAGCGGTTGGGCAATGGCAGCCTGCACTGGTGTTGACTCTGTGTCTGATCGCTCCGAGGAAGTGCAAAGAATTTGCACAGAAGTCATTCATGCCGAAAAGGTGAACGACCTCGCTGGACCGATAATGCCATTGAGCCCTGATGGAGAATGGAGTTCTGCGAAGTATGCTGTTGTTCTAGAGAAGCAAGGAGATATTGGATCGACAGATCTTCAAGTCGGGAAGTTACTCTCGAGCCAAATGGCAATGGCATTCGCTCATATCGCAGATCGAAATTTATCAAAACGCAAAAAACGAAAGAATCAAAGAATCAACAAGCCGTCATTTTGGATAGTGCTGTTTTTGGTCGCCGGCTGTTCATTGATGTTTTTCTGGCAAATGGAGTTTCGAATCAAGGCAACCGGAATCGCGGTTCCTCAACAGCGGCAAGAAATCTTCGCTCCGAACAAAGGTCTCATCCAAGTCGTGAATGTTCAGCATGGTGAACATGTTGAAGAAGGTGATATCTTATTTGAAATTTACAACGATGAACTTCTTGTCCTGCGCGAATCGACCCGAGAAGAATTCGTCGCTGCCTCAGCGAGATTGGCAGCTTTGCGAACGATTTCGCAGCGAAACGGATCTGTTTCTCAGCCAACAAGCGGCTCACTACCCCCTTCTGTTGAACTCGCGGAGTTGGAGAAGAAGATAGAGTCACTCACCACGCAGGTCGAGTTGATTGATGAACAACTTTCGAGTCTCAAAGTGGTCGCTCCGTTTGCTGGTCAAGTTTTTCGAGAGCGTATGCAGGAAGAGTTATTAGGACGTCCAATTCAACAGGGGCAATACGTCTTACAAATTGCCGCCTTGAATGGTCCTTGGGAACTCAGGCTTAGGATCCCCGAGAATGAAATCCGACACGTCACCTCTGCGCAAGCGAACCAACAGGCGCCATTGCCTCTTACGTTTGCATTAGAAACGTCTCCTGAATTGGAGCGATCAAGTTCAGTGACTCAACTTTCAAAAACGACTGATCTCGATTCGTATGGAAAACTCTCCACACTCGCGCTCAGTAATGTCAAAAAAGAAGAAATCCCTGATGCCCGTTTCGGGGCAGGAGTCTTTGCCAAAGTTCGTTGTGGAACCCGTTCGCTGGGATATTTAATGACACGCCGCGTCTCGGAATTCTGGGTCAAGTATTCACCCTTTTAATGTAATAAATATTTGTAACGAACAAAAAATTAAGTGAAGTCAACAATCGCGGAGGACGCAGAGAGCAAGATGTTTTTGAGATCATTTCAAATTGTCACCACTTGTTTTTGTACTCTGCGAATCTCCGCGTCTCCGCGTTAAATTCTTCATTTATGATGTTCAGTGACTATCCATAATAAATGAAGAATAACAATTAGTATTTGATTGGAACCATGTCAGATGATCCATTTCCCTCTCCATAAAACCGGGTCAGTGAGAACACGGCACTTGTTGCTGCTCTGTTCCGTTTGCACTGGCTTGATGACGCAATCTCTCTCTGCACAACAGTCGCAAAAGAAAGAAATTACTGCGACCTCCTGCTTTCTAAGAACATATGAAGAGGCCGATGTCCCTGCACTCGAAAGGGGGTTGATTTCGGGGATCATGTTCAACGAAGGGGATCTCGTTGAAGGGGCGACAGTAATGACCGTTCTTGACGATGCGGAAGCTCGACTTAGAGTCGCAATGGCAAAGGTTGACATTGATATCGCTCGCAAGAAAATTGAAGAATCATTCGCTCTTCAGATCGCCAAAGCAAAAGTGACTGAAACTCAAGAGATGATCGAGAAATCTCGGACAGAACAGAAGATTGCCGAGCAAACGTCCAATTCCGATGTCGCTGTCCGACTCGCTGAAAAATCATTGGCAACGGCACAGGCAGATATGAATCGTGCATTGGCGGCACGTGCACAGTTCGCAGGGTCTGTTTCAGATGCTGAGTTAAGTCGCCTGACCTATCTACGAGATCGAAGTCAGCTTGATATCGAAAGTGCGAAAGAGACGAAAGCAATCGCATTACTTCAAATCGGAGTCGAACAGTCAGCCGTTGCGACAGCTGAAGCAGTATTGCAAAGATTGAAATTCGAAGAGTCGCAAGCCTCTACAAATCAAGCGGTCGAGAGGATTGAATACGAACGCTTGAGGCTTCAACTGGAACTCGCAGAAACACAGCTTCATCGCCGTAAGATTGTTGCTCCATTTACAGGGATGGTGGTCGAGCAATACCACCATCGAGGTGAGTGGTTGGAACCGGGCGAACCGATCTTCCGTATTGTTCGACTCGATCGTCTCGTAGTCGAAGGTTACGCCAATTCTGATCAAATCCACCATTCGATGCGCGGTACGAAAGTGAAAGTTGTCCCGATCTCAGGGAAGTCTGCTATCAATGTCGAAGGAACACTCACTTTTGTGAGCCCTGAAATTGATCCGGTCAATCAGCAAGTTCAAATTCGAGCAATCGTCGACAATAGTGATGGTCACCTCCGCTCTGGACAAGCCGTTGATATGACAATTCTCGTTCCATAAGTAATCGTGCTTTTACTCTAAGTCAGTGGGATAGTCTTCTGGCGAGCGTTTGGGTATGTACCTCCCTGACACGTTATATTTTTGATTGCAGGTCGTCTGGGCAGCACACAATGAAGTGTGCTGCTAAAACCCATAAAGTTCTTCATCAAGCGTGGATCACACAACCAACATCCCCTGGAAAAAACGCAGCGACCTCGTCGTGAATTTTTCGCGAGAGCGTGATGTCTCAAGCTATGTCGTGAAGGACCCGATTAGTCTGCAATACTTTTCATTCTCAGAGGTTGAGTACTTCATCTTAAAATGTTTGACGGGTGAAGTCTCACTAGAGACTGTTCGAAAGCAGGTTCTACAAACGTTTGCGGAGCACGAATTCTCTGTGGAGGAGATCAAGACATTTCTCTCCTCACTGATCGGATCGAACCTCCTCGTTAGCACGCGACTTGGATACGGTCGCATCTTGGCGAACAAGAAACTTCGTCAGAAGAATCATACCGCCCGCTGGATTTCCCGGTTCAACATTCTTACCTTTCGATGGAAAGGAATTGATCCAGATTCCATTCTCAAGAGGCTTGATTCTTATGTCGGTTGGATCTTTTCGACTCCAGCATTGATACTGTTTTGCCTGCTGGTCGTTTCCGCTTTGACGACATTCATAATGAAACTGATGGGCGGTGGTCTGGAGCAATTGCAGCCCCAATCAATTTTGACCGCTCAGAACATTCCCTTGCTAATGCTCGCCATCGTTTCGATTAAGGTTCTTCATGAATTTGGGCACGGATTAACTTGTGTCCATTATGGAGGTGAGTGTCATGAGATGGGATTGCTGTTTATCGCTTTTTGTCCGCTTCCATACTGTGATACGACTGATTCGTGGCTGCACGACAGTCGTTGGAATCGAGCGCTCGTTGCTTCTGCGGGAATTATCGTTGAGGTTTTCATTGCCAGTATTTGCTGCATCTTATGGGCGCTCAGTGTTCCTGGGATATTGAACCTGATGCTGTTCAACATCATGCTGGTCTGTTCAGTCAACACGATTCTGGTGAACGGAAATCCGCTCTTAAGATATGATGGCTATTATGTTCTTTCCGATTCACTGAACTATCCCAACCTGGGACCAGAAGCCCGACAACTCGCGGTTCGCTGGTTCGAAAAATTTGTCTACGGCGTGAAGCTGAGCGAATCAGTCAAGTTCACAATCCGCCGAATTCCGGTAGCATTTTATGGAGCAGCATCTGGAGTCTATCGCATCTTTGTGATGGTGATGATTTTATGGGCAGTCCATCAAATTCTGAAGAGTTATGGCTTAGAATCGCTGACCGTATTGGTCGCATTTCCAATGCTCGCAAGTTTCGCGATGTCGCTGATTTTTGGGGTGGTTCGTCGAGGAAAAACGATGGCACAATCAACTGACTCAACAAGTCGAAGGCGAGCTTTTACGGGGATGGCGATATTCCTGGGAATGATCATCACTCTACTATTCATCCCATTGCCCTATACCGTTGATGCCCCTTTCTCATTTGAACCGGGGACTTGTAAACCCGTCTATGTCTCCGTTCCCGGTAGGTTGATAAACAGCCACAAGACTTTTACGAAAATTGAAGAAGACGACATTGTTGCAACTCTGATCAACCCTGATGTGAGGTTCGCTGTTGAGCGGACGAAATCTGGACTAGCACAGCGAGAATTACATTTAGAAAACTTGCAAACATTCCGTTCATTCTCCAACGCAGCGCGCTCTTCAATTCCGGCAGCTGAAGAGTCTCTCAAGATTGCTCAAGAGCGGTTCGAAGCAGAGAAACTGAGAGCATCACGTTTGAACGTGAAAAGTCCCACGACTGGAACACTCTACCCAGCGAGAAATCAGCCTGCTCAGAATCAATCGGATCAAAAGATTCGTTTCTGGAACGGTTCCATCCTCGATGAAGAAAACCTCTCAGCTTGGGTAACCGAACAAACACTACTCGGCTGGGTGGGCAACGAAGAAGACTTTCAAGCGGTTGTGTATGTTCCTCAAGAGCAAATGGCATTCATCCGGACTAAGGCACAAACTGATCTGATTTTCATGTCGTCAGCGAACGAAAAGTGCGTCGGGAAGATTATTGAAATTGGTAACGAAACGGTGCAAGAAGCACCTCGCGAACTCTTCTATAATTCGCTTCTTTCTGCAAATTCAACTTTGGGACAATTCCATCCGAACGACACACTCTATCGAGTCCGAGTCACAATCAATGAGGGGCAAACTGGTCCGCTTTACTCAGCGGGAATAGCCAAAATTCGCTGCCGCCCGATTTCGTTGTTTCACCGATTCTGGAGAGCGTTGAGTCATGCGTTTGCTTTGGAAGTCTAAGTGATTTAAGAATTAGCAAAAGCACCGTTTAGCTGCACACTTCAAGTGTGCAGCTAAACGGTGCTTGATTATAAGTCTATACAAAACAAGCCCGATCAAATTGATCGGGCTTGTTGAATGTTCTTTGTCATGTTCTTCGCTGCTTACCGATTCCATTTCCATTCGCGGAAATAGGCATCTGAATCAAACGATGCACAGGTTGGGCAATCTCCAAGAGTTTCCATGCAAGTCTTAGGAGGCGTCGCGACAACAAGGTATGGGAGAGCGATTGTGCTTCTCAAGAATTTTGCTGCCGAGTAGGTTGTTGTTAATATACCGTTTGAAACTCCACAGCGTTCGAGATTAGGATCTTCGAAGTAGAGTGGATTGTGTTGGAAGCAAACCGGATAACGGGAAGGCGCTGAGACACCGACAACTGGTCCCATGACATATTCGCCAGGAATTAAAGTTTCCATGTGTGCGGCTGCAAGATTTTTAGGAAGTTTTAGTTTCTCAATATCTCGCGGAGTCGTGCTATCGCCAGTGACCGAAATACTGGAAAGTGCGGGGAAGAGTGATTTCAACTGGTCCTCTTGAGTAGCATCTGATCCTTTAACAGCCGGGCTGTAACCTTCATCTCCTTCTGCTTGAGCAATCAGGCGTCCCTGAGAAACATTGACCAACGAATTCAACTCATCCAGATTGGGGTTGTTTCGAGCAGCCATCGCTTCGAGTTCATTTACGAACATTGGTTGCGTTTCCAATGTTGCATTCCCGACCGAGAAATTTGCGTCAAGCTGACGTCCAGAGACAACGACTGAAGACTGGATCCAGTGTGAATCTTGTCCTTCAAGTTCGCGTAGCTCGTCGAGGTACGTCATTGAATCTGCGACGTTTGTTTCTTCTTCGAAAGCAACATTCTCTAGTTGCTGAGATGCTTCCTCAGCACCTGGAATTGGAGCAAACCATTCTTCGTCCTGGTTTAGCAAGCTGTCCACATCATTGGCAATATGCTGATCGATGACTGGTTGCCCATCGACAGTAGGGGATTGTTCTACGGTTTGAGAGTTCGTGGTTTGCCAGATATTGCCTGAAACTTCTGTGACTGATTCATTAGAAACAACGACGTTCGGTTTCGTTTTTTCAGACTGATTTGGCTTACTCTCACCTGATTTTAGAGAGTCTTCAAACCAGACGTTTCGAGGAAGGTTGAGGTCAGCAGACTTCTGCTCAGCTGCTTCCATCGCTGCCTGTTCTTTAGAGCGGATTTCAATACCGTACCAATCGGCGGAAGACGATTGCAGGAAAGCACCGGATGCTGTCACAGACAGAATTGAGGCGAAAATGGAAACTCGCAGAAACATAATTGACTCCGTTCGGCAATCAGCCCTTGCAGATCGTAATAAGATGAAAACTCAAGAATTTGAATTCGTCATATTCGTCATTTCGGTTCTTTCCAGTCTAAAACTATCGCATTCGAGAATTATTGGCTGGACTTTTGGCAAATCTGATTGAAAATAGTGCATAAATTGCGCAGTCTATCTAATCGGTACTGCACTCAAACTTGAAATGGCAGTGAGGTTGTTTGTTGAGTATGCCGATTCTGAAGAGACGGTTCTATTATTGTCGATTTTGTCTGATTTCCGATGTCTGTATAGATGTCTGGAATCAGATGTCGATAGATAAATAGGGACGATCTGATGTCCAGCGAGGGGAAGATACGTCAGAAGATTTCGGATATTTCAATTCGAATTAAATTCTGCGTACAGATTTACGGTGCAAGTCACACTTTTCTGAATGATGTATTGGGCGAATTCGCTTCATCTCTAAATTGATGAAGCAACATGCGATAACAGGATAAGAGACACATGGCTAACAACTGGTACGCACGCCTTCTCAAAAACATCATCGGGCGCACAAGCAACGACGTCAGTTCTAAGGGCGAACTTCGCCTCAAAAGGTTGGAAGACCGCAGATTGCTGAATGCAGACTTTGGTCTCGCAGGGGGAATCCTCACCCTTGATAATTTCGAACCTGGGATTGGAGTCGATTCTACTTCCCTGACAATTTCGGAAGGTAGCGTCAATATTGATGGGATGGGTGGAAATGAAGACGTTTATCTCTTCACTCTCGACGCCGGAACCTGGAACGAAATAGGAGGGCTTGCCGCCGCTCAGTTCGACAATACCGGACAAGTGCTGGCAGTTGATCGTGCGTTGTTCGATGGAACAGTTGATCTGACGATTGATGATGCGAATGCAACCATGGCTGATGCTCAGGACCTTGCTGTTGTTGTTGGTGACGCTTTACCTGCAGCGAACTTAGTTGACTTCGCTCCTATGACGGATATCACAATCACCAACGTAGGAACAATTACACAAGCAGGAGCAGATGGACTAGCTGCGACCTCGCTTTCCGTCACAAACGCAGAGAGTGTTACCTTAAATGATGTAACCAACGATTTCGACACTTTCACTGCCACAACCCGGATTGGCGTTAGCTTGACTGATGCCGATGACCTCAATGTCACTGGAATTACCACAAACATCGACGATGCAACAGATGGTGTAGGCGACGATGCCAGCGCCGTCAGCATTACAACTGGAGGGAACCTGACAGTCTCGGGAGCTATCAACACCACCGGAACTGCTGCGGATGCTCAGGATGACAATATCTCATTTACATCTGGCGGAGCACTCTCAATCACCGCAGCTGTCAACGCTGGGCAGGGAGATGTCACACTTCAAGCAAGTGGTGATCTTACCCAGTCAGGTGCTGGAATCATTACAGCAAGTGATTTATCTGTGACCCAGGCAGAAGCAACAGCACCAGCAGTTGCTGACCCGGCTGATCTCGACATGGACATGTCTCATGATATCGACCTATCGTTGGCAAACGCTGTCGACACGTTTACAGCGAGCAACAGTTTGGACAATGGCTCGATCACGTTCAATAACGAT
>JABJMI010000856.1 GCA_018659505.1 Planctomicrobium sp. | reverse complement strand
CGTTGAATGACAGAATTCGTGTCATTTGTTAAAGCGGAAATCAACATTGGAATGGCAATTTCGTATTGTGGAGGGGTTAACATTGCCAAGGCTTCGCTCCAAACTGCCTGATGTTGATCGAACAAATAACGATCAAGTAGCGCTTCGACAGCCATTTCCCCAGGGATATTTCCAAGAATTTTGACATACAACTGGCGAACGGCAACTGTTTTGTGATTTGCCATCATCTTCATCAGCGCTGGGATCGCATTGGGTTCATCTAAAGATTGAAAATTCTCTAACCCATTATTTCTACGATGCTGATCTGAACCAAGCACCCAGCCCAACCATAAGCGGACTTTAGGGTACCAGACAATTTCGGCTTCACGTTGCTTTGCGTTTCTGTCGATCAGCGCAAGCTCTTGAGTGGTGATCCACTTATTCTTGTGCCTCACGTAACCACGGTCTGCCATCATTTCGGCATAGGGCATCCACTGCCCCTGATGCTTGACGTGCCTTAAGAGTTTACGAGCGTCTTCATGATCCGGATCGATATCAAGTAGAGCGTTCAGTTGTTCGGTTCGCTGGGACTTCAGCAAATGAGCTCGACACCATTCTGCCAGTTGCCAATGTGCCTCAACAGTTTCTGGAAGAGTTCTGGTGCGTGTGACGTATTGCTCAACCAACTCGGAACGTCCCTGTACGAAGTCTGCATCTGCTCGATCGATTTCGATGATCGCGCCAGACAGAGTACGAATCACGAGAGGTTGATCCTGATCGGTCGAGCCCCCTTCCAGTTTTCCGCGTACTTCACCGCCGTTATTCAAGCGAATTACGTCTGCCAGCGATATTGTACTGGTGAAAGCACAAATCGTGACGATGAAGAATCGAGTTATGAGGGAGTTGAATCGCATCCAGAAACCTAAAGTGATTCGCATCCGTGCGATAGAAAAAACTATGCGTTCATTCTACAAGAGCGTGGAATCGAATCTCAATCATAAAATGTAAAACATTTTGAGTTAATATTGAGACTATCGTCACCACAAGGCATGAACTCGGTTTCGATGGAGAAACTGCACCATCTTCTGTGCGAGAGAACGATAAAAGTAGTCTTTCGGAAAACTGCGTCGAGGGTTCCTTTCATATCAATTAAGCCGATACGAACACTTGCACCGGTCATCGCTATTAACAAAGGGCGTAACTTTCACCCTTCACATGAAAGATGAAGGTTCGGCTTAAACTGCCGCTAGGCAGCTCTGTTTGGTAGTAGGATTTCATGATTCGCAAAGTTTGCCATAAATACTGTGGGCGCAAATCAGAGATCATGCTACGGACAAAAGTGCAACTTTGAAAACACCTCACAGAGACTTTTTCTCGACAGGAGATTCTATCTATTCAACATGATGACTCGTAAGGCTTTCAGCAACACTTTTCAAGACGATCATGTTTGCCGAATTGCGAGTCATTGACCAAGGAGAAGATCATGCCTCACGTCTTGACTGGAAAAGATCAATTACGAAATTTGTTTGCCGCTCTCACCGAGCAGACTTTCCAAATCGACTATGGTGTCGCAGACCCTCCTTTAATCGATTATCTGGCTGACCTTCTAGTTCGATTTTCCCGTCTTGATGTCGTCTTCAAAGTCCGCAATCTCGTAGGACAACGCTTAGAAGAAGTCGCGACCATGATCATGGAAGCCGAACATTGCACCGCGAAACCGAAAGCAGAAATCCATCGTCACATCGGCGATTTCACTCTCTTTTGGACAGGTGTCTATCCAGAAGCACTCAAGCGACTTAAAGGTTTTGATCGTCAAGATGCGATGATCAACTATCAAGAACAAGGTAAACGCTCGTACTTTCTTGCCAGCCAACTCATTGCACAGCCAGATAACAGAGATTGTTCCGTTTTACGAAGACTCAGCACTGAGTTTGAACTTTGCTCAGAAGGACTCCGCAAAGTCCGCAGCGAATGGGAACATCTATCGTCTCGATAATTCATAGAGAGTGACTACTCATCACTCTCTAAATCGATGACTTGCCATTCAGTGGAAGCCTCGGAGCAAATGTAGATTTTTGCTCCGTCAGTTGCTTTGACAGTATATGAGGTAAGGGTTGGAATGAGTTGTCCTTCGGTTTCAACGGACAACCATTTCCCATGATTGTTGCCGAAAGCGTACAATTTTTTTCCGTTTGAAAGTCCGATCATATTCTGACTGAGAACGGGAAAGAAGAGTTTATCTGCGGTCTCTATGGAGTCCCACTTCCCGGTTTTGGAGCTGAAGGCATGCACTGTCTTACCAACCGAGAAACAGGCGACAGAATTTCCGGCAACTGGAGCAAAAGGTTCCACTTTTTCATCAAATGATATCTTGGCAAGCTTGCCAGTTTGAGCAGAAAACGCTGTGACCGTTTTCCCTGAGTTTGAAATTACAATTGCGATTCCTGCTGACTCGAAAACTGCCGGACCATCAGCACCAAACGCGCCCTCAGTAAATCCGAAACCGCCTCCACCGAACCCACCACCTCCAAACTGAGCATTTGCTGATGTGGTCGTCAGAAGTATTAGACTCAAAGCCACTAAACTTTTGATTGACATGATGTTCGCTCTTTCTTGAATGGAAGTGGAAAATCGTTGCCTAGGAAAGAAAAACGAGCGTCTGGGGGATTCATCAACAGCTTAATTCGAAAATTTTAAATTGAACTCAATTGATGATTGTTCTCACGCTTTGAGAATGAATTGCGAACATTCTCCTCGATTTGTGGGTGTTTCAATGAAAGTTAAGACCTAGAGAAATGGCGTCTTGAAGCCCAACACCATGGATATAATCGAAGGTCAATTTAGCATCGGTTCACAACGTTAAAGAAATAGAATTCAAGTGTCTGACGAAAACTAGCTTAATAATCCGGCTGTTGCTGGATGTGGTTTTCTCGTGACTTGAAAGACCCTGTCGACTCTCACCCACAGGCAACCAAACCTCAAACCATTTCAAAAAGCTGCAACGATTATAGATTCGCACGCTCATCAAAGTTGTATCGGATCAAACATAGGTTCTGTTTCTAAACCATATTGATGTTGATTTTTTTATGTAGCGTTGAATGAATTCCAAGCGGATCATGCCTCCATAATTCTTTGCTGACTTTTCGGATCTGGCGAAGATCCGTCGGAAATCCTTCAACCAGCCAATCTACCGTTTCACAATGTTGCGTTCGCGATACAACTCAGGATCGAATGCAACTGCACGTGCGGTTCGATCCTCATTTGACTTCAGCGGGAAGATCACGCCACTTGGCACCCGTGTTATTGAGCCACAGAATGGCATCGAACATCTTTCGCGGGTCGGCTGGCGGTCGACCAGTCACGAGCGGTTCAGGAAAGACATCCTGGATGAAATCCCGCTGTTCATCAGTTAGACTGTGTCGCATTGCACTGACCTCCTTGCCAAATGATGCCGAAGAGGTTGAAGCATTAGAAATAATCAAACTCACCGCCAGAGTACTTTACAAACCGAACGTAATGCGCAAAAAACGTACATAACAACATTGAGACACTCCACCCAATTTCTTGACATTTTTTTCATTTCTCATTCCTCATTCAATTTTCAAGACACTTCACCACGACAAAATCCACATGACGAATGAAACATTTCTCTTCGATCTTCCTAACTGGTCAGTCATCTCCATTTCTGGTTCAGATCGGAAGTCTTATCTGCATAGTTTTTGTACGAACGACATCAACAAACTCGCAGAGGATGCGATCTGTGAAGCGTTTATTCCCAACGTGAAAGGGCGTATCCTCGGACACGTTTTCGTAGTTAACCAAGCTGACGAACTCAAGTTGATCTCAGTCCCAGATGCGAATGAAACTCTCGTCCCTCATCTCACAAAGTATCTTCTTGGTGTCGAGGCAGAAGTCTCTGACCGAACCTCAGAGACTTCTTTAATTGCAGTCATCGGGACAAACGCCGCTGATGTATTAGATCTCGATTCAAACTCTAGTTTCAATCAAACATCGATCTTAAAAGTTGATTCAGCTGAGTGCCTCGTCTCGCCTGTTGGAATAACAAACCAACCGACATATCTTGTTTCTGGTGATTCACAAAGCATTGAGGATCTCAAACAGCGACTATTTACAAACAATGTCACAGAAGGTTCGGCAGAAGAATTCGAACGGATGCGGATCGAAGCTGGTTTTCCATACGTAGGCATCGATATTTCTGAAGCAAACATTGCT
>JABJMI010000364.1 GCA_018659505.1 Planctomicrobium sp. | reverse complement strand
GAGAGACACTCGGTGATCATGGTCTTATGTATAAAGGTTGTCGCTTTTATGAAGGACTTGTGCGCGTTCCACTCATCTTCCATGCACCGGGCAAATTCAAACAAAATCTGCGCAGCGACGCATTGGTCGAACTCTTAGATATGTCCGCCACGATCCTTGATTTGGCACAAGTCGAAAAACCGGACTACTTCCAAGGGAATTCGCTGCTCCCTATTCTTGAAGGCAATTCATCTTCAGAGCATCATCGTGATTACGTTCGTTGCGAATACTTCGATGCTCTCGATCCACACTTCACAGGCGGGACAGGAACATACGGAACGATGCACCGCACCGACAGATATAAGCTTTGCATGTACCATGATAAGGACTTGGGAGAGCTCTACGATTTACAAGAAGACCCTTGGGAATTTAACGATCTCTGGGATTCTCCCGAGCATCAGCAGATCAAGAATCAACTCATTTACGAAAGCTTCAATGCACATGTCTGTCTAACAACAGATGTCGGCTCGAAAAGAATCGCTCCGATGTAAAAGGCAAAAACATTAAGTTTCGCCATCTTGACTCAACATCATGCGGTTGTCTGATCTAATCTTGGGTTCGGTTTGTCCTCCTCCTTGAGTCGCTCCCAGGTGACCAGCGATGGCTTTCCTTGATCTGTGCGGAGCATTCCATGTAATTCGAGGAATCGATCCCCTTCAATGCGAAAGATGTACGCAGATTCTTTCGGATCTTTCTCACCTGCCTTCGGACCGGTCATGACGACTTTGTTTCGATATCGAAATACATAGATTGATTCAGTCTCTTCGACGACATACTCAGAGCGATGCGAATAAAGGCTTTCACCGTTGGGACCATAAACCTTTAGAATGGTATGATCACCTCGGTGATCCTTGATGATCTTAATCCGCCCCTGCTTGGTGTCACGGTACTGCACCCATTTGCCTAAAATTTGCTCGGCAGCAGAAACAGATTCTTCGCTGCCCTGTTTCTCGGCTTTGTCTGCGAAACAAGTGGCATTTGAAACCATCAAAAATAAAGCAATGCAACTAATGTTGTTGATGTGGGTATTCATCATTTCTCCTTACCTCATTAGAAAGTTGATACTTGATTATCCTTGTGTAATATCGGGACCGGCTGCCATTGATTCGAGAGCCTTATCAGTGCTTTCTGGATCAACAACACGGCAGGTTTCTGTCAGTTGGTCGCTGATGGAAGTCATCTCCGACTGCCATTCTTCTTCGGTTGTTCCTGTCGGGCAAAACTGACTGAATTCTTGGCAGAGTAGAATCATACGTAGCAGATGCCTGAAAATGACTCCTTCCTGCTTCGTCAAATCTCTGCTTGTGACATAAGTTTGAAAGTCTCCGCCATAATGCAGTAATTGACCGACCACCCAGGCAGATCGGATACGTAAATCTTGTACACCGGGGTATTCAGAATCGAAGAGTCTCCGCATTTTATCGCCCAATGGAACGGCGTAAGTACGAATCGGTTTGCCGAAATTGTCTAACTCAGGCTCAACAGAATCGGGATCGAGTTCAGATTGTGAAATCAATCCTCGCGACATCAACACAGGATCAACCCGATGCGTTGCGAGTGGCCCAGGGGGAAGTTCATGAGGTCCGGGAACGCGAACATCGCGAATCATCGAACCTGGAATTTCTAAGACCGATTCAAGGATCTGTATTCGTTCAGCTCTGTCTGCGATTCCTAAGTGATCAAGCAGGAAGGTTCCGTAAATCGGATGGCAGCCACGAAAGCTCAACAGTCGAGACATTCGTTCTGTCGGTGTCGCCAGCTTGGGAAGGTACTCTTCTATCTCATCAACTTTAGAAGGATGAATAATTTTCTTCACCTGACTTTTCGCAGGCTCATCAGGAGATTCTTCGACGAGCGCTTCCTGAAGAAGTGCTCCGAAGGTCCCCATGGATGGTTCTGCTTCAGCAGGTGTCTCTTCAACGACCTCTTCGACCTCACTGGAATCGAGGTCTTCTGCGAGTCCTGCTCCAAACTCATCCGAATCGGTTTTTCCTTCGGCAGTTTCTTCATCTGCCTCGTTCGGCATCGGCCAGTCGAGGGTTACTTTAACCACATCTTCTGGAGGAGGATCGAGATCGATAAAGTCACCGGCATACAATGTAATCAGCTGTTTCGTCAGTCGCTGGTCGACCTTTTCTTTAAGTTTGGGAGGCAGCAATCGTTTATTAGCGAATCGTTTCAAACGTGCGACGTCAGGCGAGACCTGCAACAGATAAGCCAGCAACCGCCACGGAAGGTTACCTTGGCTGACTAGATTTCTGGAAGGAGCGTCGATCACCTTTTGAAATTGCTCTTCATTCCAATATTGCTCATTCGCTCGCCGAGTTGGCATTTTCTTTTTGAGCTTCTTCTTCATCCGAATCAAATTCGGATCTTTCGTATCTTCGGGAATTTGATCGTACTGCTCTTTCGCGCGGGCAATCTTCACGTCGTCTTCGTGAGCCATCGCAAAAACGAAGCCTTCTTTATCGAATTGCGGTCGACCAGCACGTCCGAAAATCTGATGCGCTGAACTGGCATCAACAATTGACTTCTTCCCCGGCGGTCCCTTCATCAACGTCGTCATGACGACCGATCTCGCAGGCAAGTTGATCCCCGCAGCTAACGTCTCGGTACAAATGCAGACCGAGAGTAACTTCTCTTGAAACAAAGTTTCGACACGCCGGCGATAGCGAGGCAACATTCCGGCGTGGTGAACTCCAACTCCACGCATAAGAAGTTGCTTTAACTTGGGGCCTGATCCGATTTTCCAGTCCCACTCATCGAGTCGTTTGGCGAGTGCTTTCTGTTGACCACTTCCGAGGAGACTTTTTCCTTTGAGCTGTTCCGCGACGGTCCAGCATTCTTGCCGATTGAAAACGAAGACAAGTGCCGGGGTTTTCTTCGTCTCTTCTGTTCCGTCCTGCATCAGTTCGAGTTGCTCAGCGAGTAACTCATCACCGACCCAATTGAATTGCAGCGAGACCTTCCGTTCACTCTCCTGAATGAGTTGAATCTTGCGCTGGTGTTCCCGACGCAACCACAGCAAGAAATCGACCGAGTTCCCGACCGTCGCTGAGAGCAACATCAAGCGGACATGTTTCGGAAGCAGTGCTAACGAGAGTTCCCAAACGACCCCGCGCTGAGGATCGTTGAAGTTGTGGAACTCATCCATCACGACAGCTGTGACGTTATCAAAATCGAATTCTTCGGCACTTAACAATCGGTTCAAAAGAATCTCAGCGACAACCACACGCACAGGAGCGTCCGGATTCACACGACGATTACCAGTGATTAAGCCGATGTCATCCCGCGAGAAACCCCATCTCTCGGCGGCCTCTTGCAGTTCGTCAAACTTTTGTTCAGAGAGAGCAATCAATGGGGTCGTGTAATAGGCAACTTTCCCCATCGAAAGTGCCTCGTACATCGCAGCCTCTGCGATAAGAGTTTTTCCTGTCCCTGTGGGAGCGCAGACAAGGATGCCTTCCCCCTCTCCAAACCAGGTAAGCAGCGCATCTTCCTGAACCGGATAAGGATCATAAGGAATCTGATCGAGATACTGGACTACCAGTTCTTCGCGATCAATTGACGAGTCCGACTCATTTCCAGAAGGCAATCCATTTCTCCAAGCAATATAATCCGAATAATATTTCCAACAGTCTATCAGTGCGATCCGCTTTCGCTAGTGCGGTGCCTCGAATCAAATCAAATCGAATCTTTTCTTTCTCGTTCGCTCTGTTGCCTGGAAGTGCCACTACCAGATAAAGTGCTTGCTTGACAAGATAACTTTCACGAGTTCGATACGAACTTTCGACTTTCACGGATGGAAAATTTCTTATGAGTACTGCGACACAATTTGCACTGACGTGGGATCTTGATTCACTCTATCCGAACCCTGAAACAGATGAGTTCAAGAAGGTTTTTGATGCCTACAAAGCTGATCTGAAGCAATTGGCTGACGATTCGGAATCTATCCCTGAAATCGAATCAACAAACGCCAAGGCATGGGGAGACTTTCTGGACAGAGTTATTGAAGTCTTCGGGAAGTCTTCAGACTTGAATGCTTTCGTCGGTTGTCATGGAGCAGCGGATGCAGAGAACAAACAGATTCAAAAGATGGAAGCTTTGCTCGGTGCATTGGGACCGTATGCAACGCAGGTCTTCACCAATATCGAAGCGAAGTTTCGTGAGCTTAGCGATGAGGAACTAACCACGTTTGCAGAGGCTGACGAACGACTAGCGAAGGTTAAATTCTTTCTGGAGGAATGTCGCACAAATGCTCAACTGCGTTTGCCTAAAGAGCTCGAAATGCTCGCTGCCGAATTAGGTGTTGATGGAATTCATGCCTGGGGCAGATTGTATGACCGCATCTCTGGTTCGCTTCGTGTCGAGTTGATGGAGAAAGGTGAACTGGTCAAGAAATCTCCGGGACAGGTTCGCCTTGACTTGCTTGACCGAGCGACGCGGCAAAACAATTTTCATGCCGTCGAGAAAGCTTGGCTGAAAGAAGCTGATAGCTGTGCCGATGCGATTAACCATATCGCAGGGACACGACTCACGAAGTACAAACATTTAGGAGTTGAAGATCATTTAACGATTCCATTGCAATTGAATCGCATGAAACGTGAAACACTCGACACAATGTGGAGTGTCATCGGGAAACGCAAGGATTCATTGCTGAGATACTTCGAACGCAAGGCGCAACTGCTCGGCGTCGAAAAGATGGCATGGTACGACCAAATGGCACCGTTGCCGCAAGCATCCGACGGTTCTGGCGATTCGCTGAAGTATGATGACGCCTGTAATACCGTACTGAAAACCTTCTACGAGTTCAGCGACCATCTCGGTGATTTTGCCGATATGGCGTTCAAAGATCAATGGATTGAAGTGGAGAACCGGGAAGGCAAACGACAAGGCGGTTTTTGTACTGGATTACCAGTTTCTAAACAGTCTCGAATTTTCATGACGTACAAGAATAGTGCGGACGATATGTCGACGCTCGCTCATGAACTTGGTCATGCATATCACTCACACGTGTTACGCGATCAACCGTTTCTGCTTCAAGATTACCCAATGAATCTTGCGGAAACAGCCTCGACCTTTGCAGAAGCGATCCTCGGTGAGAAGCAACTCGCAGAGGCTCCAACCGCAGCGAAGAAACTCGGCATTCTCAATAACATGCTGAGTGATTCGGTGGCGTTTATGATGAACATTCACACGCGATTCATCTTTGAAAATCAATTCCATGTCGAACGAGCAGAAGGCGAACTCAGTTCTGAACGGCTCAATGAGATCATGCTCTCCGCCCAAAAAGAGGGCTATTGCGATGCCTTCGATGAATGGTCGAATGCCTTCTGGATTTCGAAGCTGCATTTCTATATCACCGGGATGCCATTCTACAACTTCCCATACACCTTCGGTTATCTTCTTTCATTGGGCGTCTATTCGACAGCTGACGAATTCGGAGATGAGTTTCCAACTAAGTATCGTGAGCTACTCACTGCAACTGGTTGCATGAACGCCGAAGAAGCGGTGCAGTCGACACTTGGCTACGATCTGACTCAACCCGATTTCTGGAACAAGAGCATCGACATTATCGACGCCCGCGTCGACGAGTTCTTAAGCGTTAGCGAAGCAATGATCTAAGCGGAGTTTTAACCGGATAAATTTAGCCGCACAGTTGAACTGTGCGGCGTTTTTATTGAGAGATTTGAATAATGCTTAGACTGAATTCACTAATGAAATCAATCGCTCTGCTTTCAGTTTGTTTGTGTCTCTTGTCAGCCGCTGCGCTGGCAGAAGAGTCTCCATTGCAAGTGATGAGTTTCAACATCCGCTATGGAACTGCCAACGATGGTGAAAACGACTGGAACCACCGCAAAGTGTTTGTGGTTGAGACTATCGAGGAATTCAACCCAGACATTTGGGGAACTCAGGAGACATTAGCCATTCAACGGGATTATCTCGCTGAAAGGCTGTCAGCCTATCAGGTCTTCGGCGTCGGACGCGACGACGGAAATGAGAAGGGTGAAATGATGGCGATTTATTATCGTAAATCACGATTCAAAAAACTCGATGGAGGTCACTTCTGGTACAGCAAAACCCCCAATGTACCCGGCTCGAAATCCTGGGACAGTAGCCTTCCTCGACTGGCATCTTGGGTCAAATTGAAGGATGTGTCTAACGATCAGCACGTATTCTTTTTCAATACTCACTTTGATCACCGTGGAGAAGAAGCCCGCCGCCTGTCCGCATCGCTGTTGCGATCCAAAGTGAAAGAAATCGCTGGATACTCCCCAGCGATCATTACCGGCGATTTCAACGCCCCCATCGATAGCGAAGTCTACAATCGTCTATTCGCTGAAAAAGAGAACTCTGTCGAACTGATTGACACCTTTAGTTGCTTGCATCCCGAACTAAGAAAAAATGTTGGGACCGCTGGTGGATTTATACTCAAAGATCGCGGCACGAACCGCATCGACTGGATCGGTTGCACAAAACAATTCAAAATCGTCTCAGCGAAGATCGACAAGACGAACCGTAATGGAAAAACTCCCTCCGATCATGATCCGGTGAATGCAGTGCTGATAATCGAATAGTAGAAAGCGAACTGACGTATCGGAATGCTTAAGTATTATGCCACATGCTTACTGATCCGCCCTGTGCCAAGCTGACGTCCGACGAAAGCAATTGATGCTTTCCCGCTACGCTTTTTTATTCATTAAATTC
>JABJMI010000874.1 GCA_018659505.1 Planctomicrobium sp. | reverse complement strand
TCTGTCCATAAAACTTCGCCAGTGTCACGATTCATTGCTAAGAAAGCCGGAGCATTCGGAGCGGGGATGTTGACGTGAGATTCATCGACACCGTTTGAGGTGTTGACGAAAATTGTGTCACCAACGCACACGATTGAACAACTACACATATTGTGTTGAGAAACACCGAGTTGTCCCATCATGTCGAATCGCCAGATGATATCGGCATCGATATTGGATGTGGCAGCTTCGGCTGTATAGGGGCCATCGTTTTCGTCATCAAGGAAACCTTGAGTATCAAGGCAGACGACCTCTCCACGACTCGTGACGTACCATAAGCGTTCACCATCAATAAATGGTGAGCAACAGATTCCCTGATCAGGCCAGTCATGCACGCGACCGGTGGAAAGTTTTGGGCTCGAGTGCTGCCATTTGAAATCACCAGTTTTCTCGTCGAGACAGAGCAAAACACCGAGATCGACAGCTTTAGGGAAACGTCCAACATAACCATGATGGTTATTGGTTCCGACGTAGACCTGACCGTTGGCAACGACCACATTTCCGTAAGTTTGCGAACCGAGTGGTGTTTTCCAAAGAACACCGTCACCAGCTTCAACGTCGAATTCAGTGGGAATTCCGGTTGCATCTGGGACGTTGTTCTTGTGTGACCAACCACCCCATTGCGGCCAATCGTGTGGTTTGACGTCCAATGCTTTGATTTCACTCAAAGCTTTTGCACGCGGGGTAGCCCCTTCGTCTTGTGCTTGAACTTGCACTGTAAAAAGAAGTAAGAGTGAACTTGTTAAAAAGACCTCTAAGAGTCGTCGTGTCATGAGTTACCTCGATATCTATGTTTTGAATCTGCTAAACAGATTGTCGCTGTTAGTTTAAATCCGTTTAATTTATTCGTTTGGAGTCACGGTTAAATTGTCGTAGAAGATTTCAGCATCTTTAGCATTTCCGAAAAGTCCAGGGCTGCCGATGACGTTTCCGATTTCGTCAGTCGCTTCAATCAGCCAGTCAGCTGGCTCTTCTTCTCCTTTAACCCAAACTTTTCCTTTAAGGGTTGCCTGACCATCTCCACTCGCTTGAGTGCGGAACTTCATTGTGTACCACTTATTGGCTTCCCATTTGAACGGAACCTCAACTGAAAAACGGTTCAATTGTGGAGTCCATGTTCGGAATTGTAACTGTTGAGAAGCTCCCATCATATCGAGGGTATATCGTTGACCAACCAGTCCGATGTCAGGAATTTTCCCGTTCCGTTCAAAGCCATAGACGTCCGCTTGGATCGTATAATCGTGGAGGTCTGGGTGCCCCATCCAGCCTTGACTTCTTGCTCCCTTTGGAATGGTTGTAATTTTGCACATCACGCCATTTCCATCGATCTTTCGTTCTCCCTGAGTAACGGTCAGCTTGGGTTGCGGAGATGTTTTTCCTTCAACGGAAGTCGCTCGATCCCAGGTACTCCAATCTGCTGCGGAGAGAACTTTCTCATCGATCAACTTCTGTAAGGCAACTCCGAATGCTGCTTGAGCTTCTTCAACATTCTTGGGGCGGTCTTCTCCATCAGACAAACCCACGAATTGCAATAATTTTGTCCAAGTCTGGCGTGGGGTTGAATCATCAAAGACTCGATTGGCAGAGAAATTTGTAAACTCTGTCATGAAGTAGATGTAGAGATCGCTGGCAAGCTGATCTTCATTTTTTAATTTCATCAACAGTTCGAAATCGAGTGGGACGTGTCGATACCGTGCTCCAACCCATGTGACTGGGATTTCGCCATTATCGAAATCGACTGACCAAGGAAGTGCAGGGACTACACGCACCCGAGCTTCACCACTCACTTCTCCAACAGTGGCTGTGATGAATGTTGCAGAAGCTGCTTCTTCGTCGCTTCTCCGGATGACGTACATGCCGTTTTCATCGATGCTACCCGGTCCTTGCAATTTGTAAGAGACCTCACCTGGTTGAGCTAAACGGAGATACTGACCTTTAGAGTTATAAAGGCGAACTTGAAGTTGTTGCTGAGTTCCCGGAGCGAGCAAAGACTCAACCGGTGCGATAACAACCTGTGTCGCTGCATCATCTGCTGGCGCAGTTTCGACTTCCAACTTGGGAAGTTTTTCAACACTGACTTCCGCATCTTTGAGTCCGATACAATAGAGATTGCCTGTCGTTGGTATGAAGATACGACCATTGGAAACGATTGGAGTGCCGTGTGCTTCTTCGCCTCGCTGAAAACGGAATTTGT
>JABJMI010000466.1 GCA_018659505.1 Planctomicrobium sp. | reverse complement strand
TCTGTCCTTTAATCTGATCGCGGTACAATTCCGGCAATCCGTAGACGGTGCTGCCGAGTCGCGTCGGATCGGTATGCACGTGACCGTACCACTTCTCGTACACACCGGGATCGGTTAACCGATAATCGGCTGACAGATCGACCACTTTCAATCCGGCAGCGAGCAAGCCGGGAATGCTTTCCATGCTCGCCACATGAGGCAGGCAGCAGAACGCGACGTCAGCGAGTTCACTTAATTCATCGATAGAAGAATTGGTGAATGAAACCTCCACTTGCCCCGTCAAAGATGGATGAACAGAAGCCACTGTTCCTGTCTCAGAGCGACTTGTCACGACGGTAATTTCTGCTTGAGGATGCCGTTGCAGCAATCTCATCACTTCCAGTGCCGTATAGCCCGTTCCACCAATTACTGCCACTCGAATCACGGAAAATCCTTTGAACTATATTTTAGATTTCTATTTACTCAGAAAGGTAGAGAACAGTGTAAGTTCTCAGGTGAATGATCGCTATCAACAAGTTGTGTCAAGTTGATCGAACGCATCGAGTAGTGCTTGAACGCCGGATTCTTGATGACTGTAACTCAGTGAAATCCGTAAACGCGAAGTTCCCGAAGGAACCGTTGGGGGTCGAATCGCTGCCACCAGGATTACTTGTTGCTGAAGCTGCTTCGCTATGGAAACTGTTTTCTCAGGTTCTCGAATCAGAACAGGAATGATTGGTCCGTTCACATCTTCTGGAACATTCCAACCTTGCTCTTGAAGTTTCTCTTTGACGAGTTTGCTTTGTTCGAGTAACCACTTCCGGCGTTTCGGTTCTGATTTGATCAACCCAATTGATGCTATTGCTGCGGCACAAAGTGGGGGAGCTAGTGCCGTTGAAAACATACTGGTCCTCGCTCGATTCCAGAGCCAGTCACACAAACTCTTGGACCCGGTCACAAATCCCCCCTGAACGCCAATTGCTTTGCTGAATGTTCCGACACTGATGACGTTAGGATGGTTCGCGACTTCGTGAGCTTCCAGCAAACCGGTTCCGTTAACACCGAAGATGCCTGTGGCGTGAGCCTCGTCGACGAGGAGCATTGCGTCATACTCTTCAGCCAGGTCAACAATTTCTTTCAACGGAGCTTGGTCCCCATCCATACTGAAGAGCGAATCGGTAATGACTAGACGGCGCCGATAGCCTCTTGCTTTTTCCAGTTCTCGCTTGAGCGCAGCGACATCACAATGTGGATAGACTCGAAACTTCGCCTTTGAATGTCGCGCTCCGTCAATCAAACTCGCATGATTCAAGCGGTCGCAGAAGACAATATCTTCTGAACCTACAAGAGAAGTAATCGTTCCGAAGTTCGCTGCATAGCCTGTGGGGAAGAGAATTGCTGCCTCAGCTTTTTTGAACTCAGCGACGGTCTTCACCAGTTGTTCATGCCAATGTGAATGCCCTGTCACCAACGCACTCGCTCGCGCACCTACGCCTTCTATGATCGCAGTTTTAGCGGTCTCAATGACTGCGGGATCATCTGCGAGACCGAGGTAGTCATTGCCAGCGAAGTTCCATAGGAGTTCACCGTCCAATGAGCAGTGACCGCCGGGTACTGAACAGAACGTCCTCCGCTGCCTGAGCAGAGTTTTGTCTTCTAAGGCTGAGAGCTCGTCATCGATCCATTGGAACGGATTGACCATATCACTACGTCAACCGGATGTCGTGATTGCTGAGTCGTTCATAACCATCATCGGTGATGAGGTAGTTATGCTCGATGCGCATTCCGCCAACTCCTTCTACATAAGAGCCGGGTTCGAGGGTGATGACATCTCCAGCTCGCAAGACATCTGTACTTTCAGGCACAAGGATCGGCGACTCGGGATGACCTAATCCCAATCCATGACCTGCGTGATGCATGAATGAATCTTTCTTACCAGCTGCAACATAAGGAGCAGCAACAGCAGCGTGGATGTCACTCGCTTTGGCTCCCGCTTTCAAGGCTTGCTCACCGGCTGCCATTCCCGCTTTGCAGATTTCGTGAAGTTCAACAACTTCGGCGGAAGGTTCTCCGACGGAAATTGTGTTGGTGAAGTCGCTGCGGTATCCATCTAGGACAACAGAGAAATCGAGGATGAACAGATCTCCCAGTTGCAGCGACCGACCTTTTCCATCTGGAAATCCTCCGGACTTCGGTTGATCGGCATACGCAGCGCGGAAGTCTCCGTAGACCAATGCAGGACGACCAGCGGCTTTCACGGCTGCAAATTGAACTTCACGATAGATGTCAAGTTCCGTCGCACCTTCCTTAACGACGTCAAACAGTCGAGCCTGCCCGGCATCGCCTCCGCGCATGCACTGCTTCATCAAGTCAATTTCATCTGGTTCTTTTGTTCGCCTGAGGTCGCGGAGAATTGTTCCGAGATCGCAGAGGGAATCATCGTCTGCTTCTTGGCTGGCAGAGAAATCATACGTTCCTGCTGGCAAGACTTCGGTTGCACCGAGTGGAAGCCATTCTGCCTCAACGAGTCCCTTCCCTTTCACCAAATCTTCCGCGACATCGCGAAGCGACTGCAGGAGTGCATGGTCACGATTGATCACTGAATGCTGATGATCATACCAAGTGGTGATCACCTCCCGATCAACGTAAGGTTCGTGAACAGCCGAGCGAATGGCGAAATTGTCTCCAAGGATCGAGCTGCGTCCATCCCTTTCGAGAAGCAGCAATCCACGTTCACCTCCAGAGAAACTGAGTGGCTGCACCCAGAAGTTGGCGAGGTATTGAATGTGTCGCGGATCGGCGATCAGCAGCCAATCGATTCCTTCCGGAATCCGATCCCACAAACGAGCCCGACGTGATTGGCAACCTTCGGCAGTTAACATGATGATTCTTTTCAGTTCTCTGGATTCAGCAGCGATTGTTTTCACTCATTGTAGCGTTCCGAAAATCGGAGAACAGTGAAGAGGGAACTCATGCAGCGGTCATGCTTCGAAACTGGTATCTACAAAATTCTCGCTTGCTATTGCTGAAAAGTCCTTAAATTTAACTTGTAGAAAGTAGACGTACGGACGATGATCCGATTGAGTTCCACAGATGTCATTGTAGTTATCTTAATTTTCGAGTCGACAAATCATGGATGTATTGCGGTTTGAGCCTATCTTCAAGCAGGCACTCTGGGGAGGAAGCAGGCTTAAGACAGAGTTGTCCAAAGCAACTGGTGATGTACAGACGGTCGCTGAGAGTTGGGAAGTCGCTGATCTACAAAACGATCAAAGCATCGTAGTAGAAGGTCCACATGCTGGGACATCAGTCCGGGAGCTGTTGCGGACACACAAAAACGAGCTGCTTGGGAAACATGCGGATCGAGATTGCTTTCCGCTCCTTGTAAAATTCCTTGATGCAAACCGTGACCTCTCTGTGCAGGTTCACCCTGGGGTCGAAATGGCACGCCGTGTCCCTGATGTCACTACTGGCAAGGCGGAGTTCTGGGTGGTTCTTGAGGCTGAACCGGGGAGCAAGATTTCCGTCGGACTGAAAGAGAATGTTGATCGTCAGGCGATGATCGACGCAATCGCAGATGGAACCGTCCCTGAGTTGCTGCATACTTACGAAGTCTCAGCTGGAGATTGCATCTTTCTGGAACCGGGGACCGTTCATAGTCTGGGTGCGGGAATTCTTGTTGCGGAAATCCAGGAACCAAACAACACAACCTATCGACTCGACGATTGGGGACGATTAGGACCGGATGGAAACCCGCGTGAATTGCATACCGAACTTGCATTGGAAGCAATTAATTTCGACCTCGGACCGATTCATCCGCTCGACTTGCCAACTGCTAAGGCAGGGTACTCACGTTTGCTGCTCGAAAATCAGTTCTTTGCGGTCCAAGAACATCGTGGAGAAGCATCTTTGGAGATTCCTCACGATCAAAGAGCGCACGTCCTGACAATGATTTCCGGATCAGCAGAACTGAATTCCAATTCGTGCAACCATATCCAGAAGGGTGAAACAATCGTGATCCCAGCACAGCATGAGCCACTGACTCTCCAATTAGGTGAGCAGGCAGTTGTTTTAGACTCTTGGCTAATGTGAGTCTGAGACCATAGACGCCATCAAATAGACGACATGTTTTGCGATATTGCTACACATTCAATCTCAATAAATTTGTCGCGATAGTGTTGTAAGTTGTTTCAGTAAAATAGCTTGAGGCGAAAATTGTAAAAGTTTCAAGTTTGGTCCTGCAAGTTGCTTATAGAGGTAGTCATGTCGAGGTTTCTCAGGGTGTGTCACTAACTCATGCCTGACCTCGCAGAATTTACCTCTCTCTCATGGAGTATATTGATGAAGACGTTTTCAATGATATTGGCAGCAGTCGCTGGAATTTCGATGTTCGCAATGTCAGGCAACGCTGAAGCGAGCGGTTGCCGATATGGTGGTGGCTATAGTGGGTATGACCTTCCCCCCTATAACGGTACCAGTTTTTTATAGACACTGGTCATACTGAACCCGTTTTAGACAAGGAGAAGAAAGCATGCCTCAAGTTCGTTACACAACTGAACAGATCATCCACAAACTTCGAGAGATCGAAGTGGTCATTGCTCAAGGAATCTCAATCAAGCAGGCTTGTCGTCAGTGCAGCATTGCGGACAAGACCTATTACAAATGGCGAAAAGAATATGGTGGCCTGCGTATGGATCAGGCCAAGAGGTTCAAGGAGATTGAGAAAGAGAACGCTCGCTTGAAGAAGCTCTTGGCTGAAGCGGAACTCGACAAGGCGATCTTGAAGGAGGCTGCCTCGGGAAACTTCTAAGCCCAGTGAAGCGGAGAAAGGCCGTGATCTATGTCCGCAATACATTGGGCGAAGAGAAAGTCTCGGAGCGTCGAGCCTGTCGAGTTCTCGGTCAACCACGATCGAGTCAGCGCCGAGAACCTCACGTTGCCGACGATGAACCACGCTTGGTGAAGGACATGGTGCGTCTGGCATCTGAATATGGACGTTACGGATATCGCCGAGTGACGAAGCTGCTGCACTGGGAAGGTTGGAATGTGAATCACAAGCGCGTCGAACGTCTCTGGCGACAAGAAGGGTTGAAAGTCCCTCAGAAACAGCCCAAACGGAGACGCTTGTGGCTAGGAGATGGTTCTTGCATCAGACTGCGGGCCGGTCACAAGAACCATGTCTGGACCTATGACTTCGTCCACGCTCGCACTCACGACGGACGGGCGTTTCGGATGTTGACGCTCATCGACGAGCACACTCGAGAGTGCCTGGCAATTGATGTCCGCCGCAAGCTGAACAGCGAAGATGTTCTGGAACGTCTGAGTGACTTGTTCATTCAGCGAGGAACTCCAGATTACATTCGCAGTGACAATGGTCCCGAGTTCACTGCCAACAAGGTCCGAGAGTGGCTGGGCCGTGTTGCCGTGAAGACACTGTTTATCGAGCCAGGGTCTCCCTGGGAGAATGGGTACATCGAAAGCTTCAACGGAAAACTGAGAGATGAACTGTTGAACCTGGAGATCTTCGACACACTCTTGGAAGCGAAAGTTCTAATCGAAAGATGGAGAATAGATTACAACACGATCCGTCCACACAGTTCACTGGGATATGTTCCCCCAGCCCCGAAAGCGTTTCACCCAGGTTCACGAACTCCGGCTACGCCTCCGTCCGTGAACCTGGGTGAACTATCCAAACTACGACCCTAACACTGGTACCACACCGGGGGGCTGGACAG
>JABJMI010000438.1 GCA_018659505.1 Planctomicrobium sp. | reverse complement strand
ATTCGAGTTGCGAGTGATTGTAGGAAAACTCGATCATGAGTCACGAACAAAATCGTCCCGGAATAATTTTTGAGGAAGCTTTCGAGCCATGTGATCGATGCAATATCAAGATGGTTCGTCGGTTCATCGAGCAACAATAGATCAGGATCACGAATCAGTGCTTGGGCTAGCAGCGCACGTCGTTTCATCCCCGAGGAAAGCTGAGCGAAAGGCGTTTCAGCTGTGAGACTCATTTGTGTTAACAAACGCTCTAATGTCTGGTCAATTTGCCACTCTTCTTGAAGATCGTCTTGAATTCCTTCGCGAACCACATCCGCAACTGATTGGTCTGTTCCATCGGGAACTTCTTGAATCAGTCGACCGACTTTGATTCCGTCAACCGGTTTAATCAAACCATTATCAGGCGGAATTTCATCAGCGATCAACTTCATCAAGGTCGACTTCCCTGCCCCGTTGCGACCCAATAGCCCGATCCGTTCTCCACGTCCGATTTCAAGATCAACATTCTGCAACAACGACGGTCCCGCCCAAGTGAACGAAACATCACGTAAACTAATTAACGACATGAACTCTTCCCAGAACGACAGAGACTTTCAGTGCGGCAGTCTATCTGTTTAAGAGCATCCCGCAAGGAGTGCATGAGCATTCATAAACGTTGATGATAATGCTTCAGTGACGTTGGCTGGGTCAAGACCCAGCAATTCGACGTCCTATATAAATGCTGGGACAAGTCCCATCCTACATTGCTGCCTACAGAAATTGACAGACAACATATCATTCTTTCTGTGGGCAATATCGAATCGGAATTTCCCTTTTAACATTGAGGAAAGAATCATGATGACAGTTGAAGACAGCAACGGTGAACGACTGGAAGTGCCAAAGGAACTTCTGGAATACACCAATGACAATAAGATGATAGAGGCTCTTCCAATCCGGCTTAGCTTTTCGGATAAGGAATTCATTCTTGAGATCATGCTTTTTCTTGATCTTAGTGATCTATCCAATCTTGACAAAGAACTGAACTATCTCCGATTTGCCCGAACCAGTGAAGGGTTCGTCTTATTGGTAGACCTAAATGGTGAGGATTTCAAAATCATGCAGGAGGAATTTGATGACATCGATCACCTCGGTCTTACGTTGAGCGACCTACGGAAAGCTGAATGGGTATCGATATAGGGGCAGTAATCGTATGGTGGGTAAAGCAATCCGTTGATGAAAAGGTGGGTTACGTTCTCGCTTTTACTGATGAAGAATAGTTCATTTTGGATTCACGAGTCATTGCGGAACCCACCGTTCACATGAATCGTCGAACTTCACCCACCCTAGTTTTACTGGTGTGAACTTAGATGCTATTCCTCATCATCCTGTGAAGGTGCAAATCCGCGGCGCATTGTGTTTTCTGTGATGGTTACTGGCAGCATGAACTCGTGGAGGTATTCTGGTCCACCGGCTTTTGTGCCGATGCCGGACATTCGGAAGCCACCGAATGGTTGTCGTTGGACGACTGCGCCTGTGATTCCTCTGTTCAGGTATAGATTCCCGACGAGAAATTCTTCTCGTGCTCGCTGTAAGTTTTTGGGACTTCGGCTATAGACCCCTCCGGTGAGGGCGTATTCGGTTCCGTTGGCGAGCTTGATAGCGTGGTCAAAGTCCTTGGCTTTCATCACTGCGAGAACTGGTCCGAAGATTTCGTCCTGGGCAATTCGGGAGTCCTCTTCGATGATGTTGAAGACATGAGGTCCAACGAAAAAGCCCGTTTCAGCTGCTTCTGAATAATCGGATTCGTAGAGGGTTTCGCATTCCTCAGTCCCGACTTCGATGTAATCGCTGATTCGCTCGAAAGCGTCTTGGTCGATGACTGGTCCAAAGTCGACTGCGGGGTCACTCGCGGGACCGACGACAAGACTGTCGATTGCTTTAATGAGCCTTTCAGTGAATGCGTCATAAACATTCTTCAAGACGATTACTCTCGAACAAGCAGAGCACTTCTGACCTGCATAGCCGAAAGCTGAGTCAATCACTCCTTGAACGGCATCGTCGAGATCGGCATCATCATCAATGATGATCGCATTTTTGCCGCCCATCTCAGCGATGACTTTCTTGACGCATAACTGGCGGGAGTCGGTTTCTGAAGCGAGTTGATTGATGGTGAGTCCAACTTCTTGTGAACCAGTGAAAGCGATGATGTCGACGTCGGGACTTCCGACTAATTCGGGACCAACATCTTCACCGATCCCAGGAACGTAATTCAGAACGCCGACAGGAAGACCAGCTTCGCGGGCAATTTCCATGAGCTTGAAAGCGATGATTGAAGACTGTTCAGCCGGTTTCATAATGACCGTATTCCCAGTCACCAAGGCAGCGACTGTCATGCCTGTTAGGATCGCCAATGGAAAATTCCACGGAGAGATGACAACAGCCACACCCCGCGAACGATAGAAAACGTAGTTTTCTTCACCGGGGTAATCTGTGTGTAACTCCGCGTCCAAATCACGCATTGCCAAAGAATAATATTCGCAAAAGTCAATCGCTTCCGAGACTTCTGCATCGGCATCTTTCCAAGGTTTCCCACACTCGTGAACCATCCAGGCAGCGAGCTCAAAGCGGCGAGTCCGTAAACCAGATGCGATCAATTCAATATATTCAGCTCGGTGAGGAGCCGGGATTTTCTGCCAGGCGGGCAATGCCCTTTGAGCCGCTTCAATTGCCTGACCTACTTGATCGGCATTGGCAGATGCAATTGTGCCGAGAACAGTTTCCTTCGATGAAGGATTGCGAGAGATGATATGAGACCGCGTATCCTGTGACTTTCCATCGATGTTCAATGGATAATCTGCACCGAAGCTTGCCTCCACATCCTTGAGAGCCTGCTGCATTTCTTCGCGATTTTCAGCTTTACTAAAGTCTGTATTCGGTTCGTTCTGAAATCGCTTCGTGTGAATTTTAGTCGGTAGGTCTTCCACTGACATTCCGTTCTCCAACGTGTCAAATCAAATATGTATTCAGTCTGAGAGAGACGGAACTGACCTAGCATCGAAATCGCAAGTCACTCGTGTTTACCGTAACTCTCTACAAGCCTGCAAGTATTTACTCATCTACAAGCGAAACAGGATGTTATCGACGAGGCATTTCGTCAAGGACGCCGAACAACGGATTCAAAACTTACTGGACTTCGGTCATAAAACCTGACGGATTTCTCAAATCCAACGCAAAGCAGTAATCAATAACCATTGATGCTTTACGTTTTGAATATGTTTAGAAATGTTGACTTTAGACTTGAACTCATCACCTTGAAGAAACATTTGCTCGCTGAGCAATCATGCCTGCGAGATAAGCAGCCTTGAAACCGGCGTCGATATTCACGACGGCGACGTTCGCTGCGCAGCTGTTGAGCATACCGAGTAACGCTGCCAGTCCTCCGAACGCTGCTCCGTAACCAACACTGGTCGGGACCGCAATCACCGGACAGCTGACCCAGCCTCCGACAACTGATGGAAGAGCTCCTTCCATGCCCGCGACGACAATAATTGCATCGCAATCATTGAGTTGATCCTTAACGCCTAGGAATCTTTGCGGACCGGCAACTCCAACATCGACTAAAAGCTTTGTGGAGACGTTCATCCAACGGAGTGTTTCGATGGTCTCTTTCGCGACGGGTAGATCTGATGTTCCGGCAGAGACGACAGCTACTGTCCCTGACAATTCTTCATCAATTTGAATTCGAACAGTCCTTGCTTCCTCATCATGGCTCACGTCTGAGAAAGTTTCGCAGAGATACTTTGCTTGTTCAGCAGAACAGCGCGTCGCCAGGCAATTT
>JABJMI010000218.1 GCA_018659505.1 Planctomicrobium sp. | reverse complement strand
GGTCGCTGGGTCGAGACCGGAAAGTCTCTGTTTGAACTGGAACTCGAGACTCTCCAGACAAAAAGAGCTCCCCCCACCTAAATCAAGTCGGCCTGACACCGTTTCCCAGACTCATACGGACCACAAAACCCCGTAAAACGCACACTTGCGCAAAATGGTCAGCTACTTCCTGAGCTCTAATTATGAATCAACTTCCCGAAGAGCCTGCAGGAAATTTTGAGATGCCAGCAGAACGGAAACAGCTTGACGGGTTCGTTCCAGCTTATTCTGCCCAAGATTTAGGTTCTTCCGGTTTCTTAGTGGGTTGTGAGGTTTGATTGCAGGTTGATTTTTCTTCACAGTAAGAGAGTACTGATGTGGTAATCAAAGCCTTCTGAGTTGGCGTTTCTGATTGAGGAACTAGATTTCATAGCGATATGAATTGGAAGCAGTCCGTATATTTTATGTTTCTATCTCCTCCTTAGAAGTGGTTATCAGTGAAGAGGCGGTCTTTCAGGTTATGGCTTTTCACCTTACTACTTACGAATACGGATTTTCTAAATCCCTGGATGATGCTAGGGTAGTATCAATCCCACCCCACAAGACCATGATCGAATTTCGCCCCTAAGGTTGATGCATAGTCCAGCGATTTGATTCTATGGATTATTCCTCAATCTCAAAAAGAATTTGTGAACACTCATGTTAGACGAAATCCTACCACTCAAGGGGATTATCCCACCATTGGTCACACCGTTGGCGGGACGAGATGAAATTGATGTCGCTGGGACGCAGCGATTGATTGATCATGTTATCGATGGTGGAGTGCATGGACTCTTCGTATTGGGGACGAGTGGCGAAGCACCCAGTTTAAGTCATCGAACTCAACGAGCTTTTCTAAAACTAGCTTGTGAGCATATCAACAGACGTGTCCCAGTTCTGGTAGGGATTACTGATACATCTATGACTGAGTCCATCGAACTGGCGAAGGAGGCTGCCAGTCTTGGTGCGGATGCGGTCGTGGTCGCGACGCCGTACTACTTCCCTATGCACCAGGAAGACCTAAAGCGGTACATCGAGGAACTTGCAGAGCAACTTCCCCTTCCATTTCTGCTCTATAATATGCCGAGCCATACGAAGGTTACATTTGATATTCCCACAATCAAATCATTGCTGAAGATAGAAAAATTTATCGGAGTCAAAGACAGTTCAGCCAATATGCTCTACTTCAATAAGCTGATTGAGCTAAAAAGAGAACAGGACAATTTTACGGTTCTCATGGGACCAGAAGAACTGATGGGGCAAGCGGTCTTAATGGGGGGAGATGGTGGGATCTCGGGCGGAGCGAATCTCGTCCCGAATTTATACGTTTCGCTCTACGAGGCAGCCATGACCGAAGACATGCGAGAAGTTCATCGTTTGCAACATCAGGTGATGCGGCTTTCGCAAAGCTTATACGAAGTAGGAACATCCCCCACGAGTTACCTGACTGGCATCAAAACAGCACTTGGAATCGCCGGTCTGTGCAGCGACCGATTATCTGAACCACTTTATTCTACAAATAAAGATCGCAAGGACATCATCCGACAACACATGCGTGATCTTGATTTAATTGAAATCACAAAGACAGTTTGAAAGCTGCGATGAGCGAACAACCCTGGTACAAAGATGGCTTGAAATTCGAGTGTTCGCAGTGTGGCAACTGCTGCACAGGTTCACCGGGGTACGTCTGGGTCTCAGAAGAAGACATTCAAAACATTGCTGAGTATCTGGATAAACCTGTCGGTGAGATACGTCTGCTCTACACTCGTCCGGCACGTGGCAAGGTCTCTTTAATTGATTATGCAAACGGGGATTGTGTCTTCTTCGATGGAGAAAAACGTGGCTGCCAGATCTATCCGGTTCGCCCGATGCAATGTCGAACTTGGCCATTCTGGCGTTCGAATATCGATTCCCCTGAACTCTGGGAGAAGACTCAACAAGTCTGTCCGGGTGCAGGTGAAGGAAATTTCGTGAGCCTGGAAGAGATCGAATCGCAACTTGCAAAGACCGACATCTAGCGACGCATCTTTCAATCAATTCGACGAACTGCCTGGTCCATGAATCGACGTCGCACTGGGTCAAGAGGTGTGCGGCTCGCTAGCGGAGCAAGTGGGATCTGTACCCGAAGAAATCCCCAGTACTGATCTTCTCGAAGGTTATCGTTGGAATACTCAAACCCGGCAGTCAGCCTTGATTGTGGACCAAGAAACGGAAGATCGTAGCTGCGGTATTCGACTCTCGTTCGCGGTCCGTCGATTTTCCGAAACCCTGTAGCTTTGGTGTCGAATGAGTAATACCCAACAAACCAACGGACTTCGTTGGTATCAAACCGTCCCCAGCGAAGGATTCGGCGACCAAGTTCCGCATTGAAACCACGGTAT
This sequence comes from Planctomicrobium sp., assembly GCA_018659505.1. GTDB lineage: Bacteria > Planctomycetota > Planctomycetia > Planctomycetales > Planctomycetaceae > Thalassoglobus. The sequence goes on along the minus strand of JABJMI010000218.1, from coordinate 5,830 downwards.
GCTCGTTCCTGGAAGTTATTGGTGACAATCGTTCCGTTTGAGATCCCAGTAGAGAGAGGAGAACTCTTGTAGCCTTCATTTGGGAAATGACCATTCACTCGGAAATCCCAAACAGGAGACATCACTTCCAGTCCTACAGTCAGTTGATGAAACCGGTTTTGTTCTGACGTTTCTCGAAAATCGTAGGAGGCATAGGTTCCGAAGATCCATTCTGTATCGAGATAAGTTCTGAAGCCAAGCCCAAAATAACCTTCGTTTTCTTCGTTATCGGAAAACTGACCCTGAATTTCACCAAATAACAGATCGTTTTCGCTTTGCCAAAGTGGCAACATCACTCCGACTTCGCCGAGACTACGATCATTTCCACCTTTCGCACCGAGAAGAAGGACTGGAGTGAAATCAGATTGAATCGCAGTATTGTGATCGTACTCTTGAAAAACTTCATTTCCTTCGATCCAGACATCGCCTTCTTGCCAGCACGTTTCACATTCTTCCGGGTAATACGGTGAGGCTTGACTAGCATGAACAGACTCGTAATAGGAGTCAGAGTAATAAGGGAGACTTCCTTCAGTCACTGTATCCAAGGGTTGCCACGCACCGTGTGTGTGTGCATCTGGCATAGGGTTGTATTCTTTAGATAAATCTCTGTCGGTCTCTTCCAACGGAGGGGGAGGCGGACTGATTTGATGTGGCTGAGTGACATACGAAGAGTTCGAGTCTCGATGATTCGAGGTTAATGCAGTTTTCTTTGATGTAGCTTCCCAAACATCTTCTTGTCGCGGTGACTGGTATTGCAGTGTTTGTGCAGATTTCGTCTTAGTGCTGGAATTCCAGTTCGGTGCCACTTTCAATACTGGTTGATGCCAGTCTGTGGAGTTTGATTCTTTTTCAACATGCTGCTGTTGATTTGGTGATGGGAATTTTTTTGGCTGTTTGACTTCCGTACCTTCCAAGAACTCCTCAATGCTGACCGAAGCAGGAACTTCTGGGACAGGTGCAGGTTCTGAGAATTCGACCAGCTCGACCGTGTTCAGGTCCAGAACTCTTTGGCGAGACTGAAGTTTTTTGATTGGTCCAGACGAAGGGGGAGTGACGATCTCGTTTCGGCGCACAAGGCGCGGTGGTGGAAATTCTTCGCTCTGTACAATCGAGAGCGAGAATAATTGTGAAATCAGAATGAATGCGAGCGCGTTGGCGATTCGCATAGATACACCTTACCGGGGCTAAAAAAGTCCTCGATAAGTGTTACGCTGGATTGCTCTTGAGAGTCAATCTGGCTCAGTTAATCGTGATTGAGAGCACCTTCAGGCAGCAGAAACTGCCGATAAATCGCCTGCTCAGACAGAGTTATTTAGCGGTGTATGACTACATGAAGACTTGCCAGCCGTGAGACTAAGTCCAGGTACTGCGTGCTTATTCGTTGATGAGTTCGGGGGAGAATCGAATTAGTTCACCTCGCAGGAAATTCTCAATATCACGAGCCAGATCGAGATCGTAAGCTTTCGTTGCGAGTTCTTCACAGTCCCTGATGCTGACGCTTCGAATGAGCTCTTTGATGACAGGAATTGCCTGGGGGGTAACACTCAATTCACGAAGTCCCATCCCTAAAAGCAACGGTACAAACATCGGCTCTGATGACATCTGCCCACAGACAGAAACCGGTATGTCTGCATCTCTGGCAGCGAAAAGAACCCTTCGTACTAAGTATAAGACCGAGGGGTCGGAAGCGTTGTAATACTTAGAGACCAGTGGGTCTGACCGATCCGCAGCGAGAGTGTACTGAATCAAATCGTTGGTCCCGATCGAAAAGAAGTCGACCTCTCGGGCGAACTCTTCTGCCATGATCGCAGCCGATGGAACTTCGACCATCATGCCAACTTGAATATCAGGATTGTGCTCGATTTTTTGATCTTCAAGATCTTCACAAACGTCGCGGTAGACCATCTTCGCTTGTCGAAACTCTGCAATAGAAGAAACAAGCGGAAACATGACTCTTATGTTCCCATGAACTGCAGCTCTTAAGATGGCTCGGAGTTGTGTTTTGAATAGGTCTGTGCATGCCAGGCTAACACGGATACTCCTGAGACCCAGTTCAGGGTTAGAACCATCTTTGTAGAGGTGCATCATCCCACCAGGAATTTTATCTGCACCGACATCGAGAGTTCGAATTGTGACAGTCGCCTCGGGAAATGTTTTCAGTACCTTTAAATATGCTTGATAGTGATCATCCTCGGTGCGTTCACGCATTGAACCAAGGTAAAGGAATTCCGTTCGATAGAGACCGATTCCGTCGGCTCCATGCTTTGTGCAGGAAGTTGCTTCTTCAGGAAACTCAATGTTCCCACAGACTGTAATTTCTGTACCGTCGGTGGTAATCGCTTGTCCAGAACCTAATTTCTGTAGTGCTTGATGCTTTGAACGAAACCTTTCTTGTGCGACCTGATATTGCTCTTGAGTTGCTTGATCAGGTCCGATGATCAGGCGTCCGTTATTCCCGTCGATAATGATCATCTCACCACCGGAGATGTCAGTGAGGAATTCGCCGACTCCCACAATCGCTGGTATCTCTAATGCACCAGCCAGAATTGCAGTGTGACTTGTGCTGCCTCCGACTTCCGTTGCGAACGCCTGAACATATTTAGGATTGAGTCCCGCGGTTTCGCTAGGAGTCAGGTTATGTGCCAGAACAATCACGGGAACCGTAAGGTGAGAGAGCTCTTCTCGTTTCTCACCCAATAAGTGACGAAGCAGACTGCGTTCTAAATCGAAGATGTCAGCAGCTCGTTCAGCGAGGTATTTATCGCCCAGGTGTTGAAGCTCTTTCGCAAACTTTCGTAAGACCTGCGAGGCAGCAAATTCAGGGGATTGATGCTGCTCTCGAATGAGGGTTTCGATTTGCTCAATCAGTTTGGGATCATTAACAAACTGTCTGTGAGCTTTGAAAATGGCAGCGTATTCTTTGCCTAAATGCTGAGTTGTCAAAGCTTCATTTGCTTTGATTTCCTCGTCAACATTTCTAAGAGCAGTTTTAAACCGAGTGACCTCGGATTCCACTGCATCGACACTCACAGATCCGTCCGGAATCCGAAAATCTTCCGCACCTAAGACAAAAGCCCTTCCGATCGCGACACCAGGAGAGACAGCGATCCCGGTTTTGATTTGCATCGGAATTCTCCTGTGAATTTACGTGACGAACATTCTTTGCGAGCGGCAATTGAAAAACAGATGAGGAATTGATCGATATTAGATTGAGAGTTGGGTTACCACTGAAGTTCTTCAGTTCAGAGGCTGTCGAAGTCTCTTCGTAGCCTAACAATATTGAGATTCGTTAGAAAGGATTCTGCGACATGACAAATGACCTTATTCAGCATTCTATGACACTATTGAGAAGAGGGCTTCGAGACGGTTAACGATTTCTTCGGAGCCATCCCCGGACGCTTCAAGTTCAAGTTCGGTCCCTGGCATTGCGGCCAGTTGCAAAAGGTCAAACATTGAAGAAGCGTCAGCGGTCTTTCCAGCAGACGAAACCGAAACTTTTCCCTGAAACCCCTCAACAATAGCTACCACATTAGAACAAGCACGTAGGTGTAACCCCTGCTCAATTTTCAATAGCACAGTTCGACGAATAACACCTGATTCAGACATGCAGTAACCACTCTTGGCAACGTTCCATCCTTAGACATTGCGCAACTTCACTCAGTTTTCAATGAAAACTAAAAATTGATTAAACAAGGTTATCATCTGCTTCTTGAAGCAAATCCATCACTTGCGATTGAGTTGTTGCCTGCTTGAGAAAGCTGCAAAAATCATCTTTCTTCAGGTAGCGGGTAATTGTCTCTAAACCACGAAGATGATCTCCTGGACGGTCCGGTGGAGAGATTAAGAGGAAGAGAATGAAGACATCTTCCCCATCCAGACTTTCGAAACCGAGACCATCATGACATAACGCAACAGTAGATATAATCGATTCGACTGAAGGATGCTTTGTATGAGGGACAGCGACGCCTCTTCCAATCCCGGTTGAGCCGAGCTCTTCTCTTTTCAAAATCGCGGAAACGATTGCATCTTCATCCGACTCACTGATCTTGCCAGCTTTCTTCAGGCTGGTGACCATTTGTCGGATCGCTGACTCTTTAGAATCAGCTTTTAAGTCGGGAATAATCGCTTCTGGAACGACGAACTCAGTGAGTTTCATCAGTCGCATTCCTATTGTAGGTTAAAAAACTCAGCAATCGACAAGAACGTCGATCTATGCGTCATGTAAAGTAGAACAATTACTGGGGCGGAACGAAAGCGAAAAGCCCTTCAACTCCAGTCAATCTTGAGAATCATCCTCTTCATCCTGATCGACAGGACTTGCAGACATCTCGCTTAAAGGTTTATCGCGTCGATGATCTGTCAATTTCTCTTTGTATTTGCGAATCTGTTGTTCCATTTTGGCAAGAACTTGTTCGTAACAAGCTCCAACGTCATCAGCAGACATTTCATGGTGAGTGACAAAATCGTGCTTATGTTCGGCATCGACCAGCATCTCGACTTTGACTCGATCACCTTCATAATCGAGAGTCACCTGAATCGCAGTCACCCGTTCAAAGTAATGTAGAAGCTTTTCGGACTTTCGAGAAATATAGTTGCGAAAGTCTTCACTAATTTCTCCATGACGACACGTAATTTCTACCTGCACTGGGCAACTCTCCTATGAAATCTAATTAAATCAGCAGCCGTTACTGATTTCATATTGAACTACTTCATAATTATCAAGTCATCGATTCTAATTCACATCTGACCTGAGTCAATTCTTAGACCAACATTACAATAATCAAGGAAATGTCAAACTACTGGATGTCCGAAGCTGACAACCAACACATATCTTAATGCTTTAATCGATATAGATATGTTGAAGCGTGGTTGGTTACACGCTTGCTCGCGCTACAACCTGGATTTTCTGCCAGGCAGTTGGCTTAGTGATCGTGGTGATCATCATGACCGTGGTCATGTGAAACTTCAGCAGTCATCTTCTTCTCGCCAACACTTAAAACCACGCTACCATGAATATCTTCAATATCTTTGATTGATTCCGGCGTGTCATCGGTTGAAGAAACAAACAAAGACGATTTCCCGTCTGTCTCTCCTTCTTGAGGACTTGCTGTCAGTTTGAGTTCTTCTGTCTTGTCTCCAATTTCCAGCTTAACCACGGCACTCGCCTCGGCAACTGGTTCTGCCGTCTTCACATCGCCACCTAAGATATAAACGGAAACAATTCCGTCAGCGACCGTGATTTCACCGTGATAATCTCCAAATTCTAAAATGTGACCACCATGTGGACCTGTCGGTCCATGGTCGTGATGTTCTGGTGGGGCAGTATTCGTGACATTGTCGTTGTCGTCTAATTCACGATAGTCTCCATCACCTTTGGAACAGCCAACGACGAGGCAGATCAGGCAACAGATTGAATTGATGAGTAACCAATTTTGCTTCAACATTTGTAATGACTCCATAAAATGCGATAACTGAAAAAATGCTCTATTGTTTGCCATCTTCGCGATTTGACCACCAAGGGAGGCTGATGCCACCATCCATTAAAACTGTACTCCCGGTCATATAATCACAATCGTTGCTCATCATAAAGCTGATGAGCTTCCCGATTTCTTCAGGTTGTCCCATGCGTTTCCAAGGGATGTCTTTGGCACCTGCTTCTAATTGTTCTTCACTAAAGAATTTTCGTTCACCCGGGGTGTCGATCCAACCTGGATGCACGACATTTACGCGAACTCGGTGTTTTGCCATTTCAATGGCAGCAGTGCGTGCCATGTGGTCAATCGCAGCTTTC
>JABJMI010000342.1 GCA_018659505.1 Planctomicrobium sp. | reverse complement strand
TCAATGTTTCGGTTCAGCTGTATATCGATTCAGAAGGTGCAATCACCGAGATTGCTAAACGTCATCTGCAAATGCTGGCTCATCAAATGAAAATTCTCCCTCTTGAGATGACGCTATCAGTAGCGTCACCTGAGCATATTAATCCGGTCGCCAAGATCGCTGAGTTTATGTCCGCGAATTTTGGGATTCCAGGCGGGCGTATTGGCATTGAACTTCAGAGCAATGTTGCTGGTTCTTCAAATCAAATGCAAATCAAAATGCGACAACAGATTCAGAAATAAAGTTTCACAAAAGCAATTGTAGGGTGGGTAGAGTTCGTCGATGCATATTAATGGTGGGTTACGCAATTTAGTGCTGATGAATCGTTATGTGTCTTGAATGGAATAACAGAGAACGTAACCCACCGATCTAACAACGGATTGCTCCACCCACCCTACAAAAGAGTAGCGCCATGAGAAGTAATGAAAAGAAAAAATCGTCGGGACCGAATCAGTCTTATATGATCTCGTTCGGAGATACGATGACTGCTTTGCTGGCGTTCTTTATCGTTCTCAATTTTTTGGCTTCTGAGCAGACGGGAGCGAATCTCTATTCAGGAACGGGCTCTTTTATTCAGGCAACGGATTCGCTGGGCGTGCCTGGGATTTTCCCTCATGGTCAAAGTTCACACGCTGTTCAGCTCAAAACTTCAAGTCCGCTCTATCGAGTTCCTGATGATTCAGATGGAACCAAACGAGGATCTGGCCCTGATGAAGAGGACGAGAACCTCTATGTGCGCGATCGAGAAATGGACAACTTCGAGAGAATGCTCAACGAGTTGGAAAGACTTCATTCCAGAGCACAGAAAGATGAAATTGCCGGAGAAGTCACCTTTGATCGACACAAGAAACTTCCTATTAAAAGTCCATATCTCGACGAGTCACTGAAGCAATTGTTGATTGAATTACGACCTCACCTGAATAAAGAGAACACAGAAGCCGAGTTAATTGTCTGGACACCGACTCCCTCTGCCGGAGCATGGGAACGGTCGGCTCGTGTCGCTGCCGATATTCAACGAGAAGCGATTCGCAATTTGCAACTCAATCCCAAGCAGTCTACGCGAGTGCTCTCTTCGAGTCGTCAATGGAGTTCCAAGGAACTTGATCGACCGGTGTTGTCTGTTGTCATTCGACGAGTGCAAAACAAATAAAATGTGTTTGCTCTAGAATAGAGTATCATCCCCGAGTTTCGACCAGTCGAGGACTTCGATCTCGGGGCGTAAGACTTTCTCGATGCCAGTTCGCTGACTGGTTTTGATACCTTTGCCACCGCGGCCAGTGACATTGTATTTCATCTGTCCGAAACTCAGTTCCTTCCCATTTTCGTTCACAACTTTGAGAACGTCGCTCGGTCGAGAGAGTCGTTTGGCTGCAAGGACTTCGTCACCGGGATCGCTGAGCTTCAAACCACGAACACCTTTGCCCGCACCATTGAGGATTGGGATATCTGGAATTGCGAAGTGGATGAGTCGCGCTTCTTTTGAAACCAGGAAGATCGTATCTTCCTCGGTCATGATTTCGACATGTACGACCTTGTCACCTTTTCTAAGTCGACAATACTTGCGACCGGATTTTGTGGATGCTGTCCGAAATTGAGAGAATGAAATCCGCATCACCTGACCATGCGCAGTTGCAACGACTAAGTACGGTTCCGGTGGGTATTCTTCGTACTCAATATCTTCAGGAGTGAAGCGAGGGTCAGTCGACATCGCTGTAATAATCGCAGAGCCATCACTTAGTTTGCAGTGCTTGGAAAGTGGTTCTCCATAGCCAGTGGATGGTGGGATCTGGTCGACCGGGATGGTGTAGGCCGTTCCGTCGCTTGAGAAGAAGACGGTACTCTCTAAAGTTGAAGTCGGATAGATGCCGAGGACTTCGTCCCCTTCGCGAACTCGTAGTTTCGACACGCTTGAGATTTTCCCCAGACGCCGCACCCAACCTTCGGTCGTTAAAACGATATTCGTGTTTTCACGAACGATGTAGGCTTGAGGATCGAATTCGCTGATTTCTTCGGATGATCCAAGTGTCGTTCTGCGCTTTGTGCCGAACTTTTCACCGATCTCTTTAAGTTCCGATGAGACTTCCTTCCACAGGTTTTTATCAGACCCAATTATCTTACGAATACGATTCGCTTCGGTCTCTTTCTCTTCGAGTTCTTCTCGGATACGACCAATTTCAAGACTTGAGATTCGATACAATTGCAGTTCGAGAATCGCGGTCGCTTGTTCTTCATCTAGTGGGAATGCTTTGATTAACTTCTGACAGGCGTCTTGTTTTCCATCGCTTTTGCGAATGATTTTGAGTGCTCGTTCGAGACCATCAAAGATGATCACAAATCCATTCAGGATATGAATGCGGCGTTCTAGCTGCGCAAGTAAGTATTCAAATCGCTTGCGGACAGTGTCGAAGCGAAAGTCCAGAAAGTACTGCAACAACTCATCGAGGGAACAACGCCGAGGTAGCAAGACGCCATGTTCATCGGGGACGAGGCACGTCGCGTTGTAAGAGAAATTCTCTTCCAGTCTGGTGTTCTTGTAGAGGTAAGACATCACTGTTTCGGGGTCGGTCCCCGACTTGATGTGCAGCACAATTCTCAAGCCGCTTTCACCATCGGATTCGTCAGCGATGTCGACTAATTGTGGGATTTTACTTGAATCGCGAATATCCCCGAGCGAATTGACGAGACCGCCGGTTTCAACTCCATAAGGAATGGAATAAATCACCAGTCGGTTTTTGACTTCTTTGCGTTTTTCGGTATCGAACTTCCATTCCGCCCGAACTTTGATGCCGCCCCGTCCTGCTTTATAGATCTCCCGCAGTTCATTGGAATCGGTCACGATTCGACCGCCCATAGGGAAATCTGGTCCCTTGATGTACTTCCTCAATTGGGCGACGGTCGCACCTGGATTATTGATCAGATGAATTGCAGCTTTAATGACTTCGCCGAGATTGTGAGTCGGCATATTGGTTGCCATCCCAACTGCGATGCCTTGTGTTCCATTCACTAGAAGATTTGGGTATTGAGC
>JABJMI010000467.1 GCA_018659505.1 Planctomicrobium sp. | reverse complement strand
GATTATCAGATTCTGCTCAGCAGTATTTTGTTGAACACGCCTATTTCTGGACGCATTTCGAAGCAGATGGAAGAGCGAAAACATTGGCGCGTTTTGAAATCCGCTCACCCCCTTCTCGGTTAGTAATGACGCTCCCGATAAACTCTGAATTTGTTGCCAGGATTGATGGAGAGTCCATCGCAGAGGATGCCATCATTCGGGCTGAGGACGGTTCTGGACAGGTCATCCTCAATCTCCCTGATGGCATCAGTGACAGGCGAATCATTGAATTCCAATATCTCACAGAAAGCCATTCTCCCTTTTCTTTTTCGGAGCAGCAAACTTTTGAATTCCCACAATTCGCTAAATCGGTGTGGATCAACGAGACTGTTTGGGAAGTTCAACTTCCGTTTGGGTTTCATCTCTTTGAATACCCAGGCTTAAAACCGTTATTCAACTGGAAAAGGCACGGACTGGTCTGGGAGCGAGAACCGAATGCTCAATACCAGAAAGAACGACATTCGAAGATTACTGATCTTCCTGAAAGCTTTCGGTTTGAACAAAACTTTTATGCCTTTCGCGGATTTTCGCCAGTTTCTGCTGTACGTTTCCGGTCAATGAACAGATCTCTTATACTTCTGATTGGAGCCGGATTTGCATTGCTGCTGGGCTTTGTCTTCTATCGATTTCCTGTGACCAGAAATGTTTTTTCCCTTGTCGTACTAGCATTCATTTTTGCCGTCGTCAGCGTCTGGTATTTAGAACCCTTACTGTTGCTATTACAGCCAGCGATTATTGGAGTCATCCTCGCGCTGACCGCAACTCTCATTGATCTTCGCACAAATCACGGACAGCCGGACCAGACAACTGGACGGTCAGGGAAATCTAAATCTATCGATGCTCTCTCAGGTCATCTGAATGAAGTCGGTGAAGGTACGACGCGTATCTTTAATCCCATTCCACCTGGTCGAACTGACTCGACCACCGGCTAGGGAAATCAAGAATGTCTCGCCTGAAATCCGCGACAAGATCAATAAGCATTCACTTAGTACGGAGAGTTCTCTACTTAGTCTGCGCTCTACTTGTTTCTGATTATTGTTATTCACAGATTACGTCAGTTCCTGGCCCTCAAATTCCCAGGGAAAAAACGAATTCAGCGGCAGCGTACGCTGCCATCGAATTCGCAGAATATCGTGCTCAGTTCTCTGCGGGGGATTTGGTCAATGGGAGTTTCCGATGGGATCTGCTCCACCGAGGAAGCGACGCTGCGGAAATCGAGATTACTGAATCTAACATTGCGATGAAAGAACTCCTATCTTCTTTGTCAAAGGTTGTTTGGGGAACGACGCATGATGGTCGTCGCATTGTGATCGTTGATTCGGAAACGAATTTTATTGATGGAATTTGGAGCTTGCACGGTCAGCGTTATCCAGGGCGGGCAGTGTTCGATTGCAAGTTGCCACCATCTCTCAACTCACGCCTCAAGATTCAAACCCCGAACAATATCCAAATTCAAAGCACGATTGGATTCGTTCAATCAGAAATTGACCCAGAGGATGATAAGAAACGGAACTGGACAGTTGATTTAGGTCGCCATCGAAATGCGACTCTCAGCTTTGTCAAAGAAATCCACCGTAGTGAACCTCCAAAACCCAAAGTCGATATCGAGACGGTTTACGTCGCTCGCCAAGATGGTTTTTTCGTTCAGACCGATTTTACTATAGAAGCACTTCCTACCGAATCCAGCAGTCATCTTGAAATACAGAGTTCGGATTCGATGAACATCCAGGCAGTCACCTCTAACGGTGTTCCACTGAATTATCAATTGGATGCTCAAGGAGGAAGAACACTTCTCATCACATTGCCTGAATCGATACCGAGAGCTCGAGTGAATCTTCGTGTGCAAGGGTTCAAACCGGTTCGGTGGGTTCGCGAACATACTTTGCCAACTCATACTCTGATCGGAGCGATTGAAACAAAAAGGATTGCAAGTTTACGGGTCGAGTCTCCTCTTGAATTACATGGTGTTCATAGGGAAGGATTTTTTCAGTCAGCTTTAACAGAAGAATCACACGGAGAGATCTGGAAATTTGAAGCGTTTCAAGAGAACCCAAAACTTATCGTTGATTTGGGACAGCCAAGAACTTCGTTAAATGCAGAAATTCATACTCTGCACTATATGGATACCCCTTTGCCCTGGGTTATCTCCAAAGTCATCACCTCTGTGAAAAATGGTCGACTTTTTCGAGTCTCTTTGAATTTGCCCGATCAGTGGACAATCATCTCGGTTCAGCCGGTCAATCCAGAATCCGAGATTTCCAGTTGGTCAGTCGAGCAGGGACATCTGGAAGTCCTCTATAAAAATCCAATCTCAATCGACTCAAAAAAAACTATTGAGATTCTCGCTCGAACAAGCAGCCCCGACCTTGATGCCCAGACCATTCTCCCAAGCCTTCGAGTAGACAACTCTAACACAACCTCAGTCCAGTCCGACTGGGTACTCCCTCTTGGTCGAGACATTGAGCTTTCTGCTGGAGGAAAGTGGAACTCGTTGACATCTAAAATTAAACTGGAACAATTCGCGTCTCCCTTGCCCGTTGAGCACATTTTAACCGAGCAGGTGCATCGAAGTTATTTCAATTCAAACGTCAATATTGAGTCGAAGCCGACTTTTCGCTACTTATCAAGCTCTGGTAATGAAGTTCAAAGTCTCGTTACTGAAGAAACGACTCCAGATCTCACGACATATTCCGATCAGGTTCAGCGTAAAAAAAAGACTGCGGACTTCGGACAACTACACCTCCTAACACAAGCCGACTCTTTAGGAGATTTAAATTCCCCCAGGCTCGTTCATCATGCAACTCTCAATTTTCTTGAACATGTTTCGCCCAAAGAACTTGACTTAAATCTCTCAGAGAAGTGCCTTCTTTCATCCGTCTCCATTGACGAGCAAACAGTGACAGTTTTCAGAGATGGCGAACGTATCCTTTTCCCTGAAGACGTCAAAGCTTTTAAAATAATAACGCTGATATACATCACTGAAACGAAACGAAATATTTTAAGCGAAGACTGCACAATCCCACTCCCTCGCGCGAAATTTCCATTCTCACAATTTCGTTGGACTCTCGAGATTCCAGATGAACGAAAACTGAATCAGGTCCAAATCCCCGGGACTGAACTTCCAGAGTCGACTCAACATTTCTTTTTTGGACCGCTCTCTGCGAATCGATTGACTTCGAGTCTCTTAAATCAAACGAAATCGTCAAGCTTCCAGTTTTTCGAGATTTTGAGGAAGTTTAACAATGAACAGAACGAAAAACGGTTTCAGTTTCATAGCCTCTCAAGCGTGTCAGAAGTTCGATTTCAGGCTTGGAATGTTGTTCAAGCGAGTAACCTCGGCTGGGTCACATTCTTTGCCTGTATGATCATCGGAGTCGTAGGGAGATTATCCCAATCAAGGTTCATTCGGCGCATCAGCCCATATTGGTTGGTGTTTTTACTCGTGACTCAAATCTGGATGACAAATGAATTTTCTATGATTATCGGTGCGATGCTTGCCGGAACCCTGATCTCAACCTTACTTCCAGTTGAGTTCTTGAAATTACCAGAGATGAAGTCTTTCCCCGCTGCAACTCGTAAACTCGCCACTCCATCACTCATCGCGGGCATTCTGCTTGGGCATTCTGCATTTGCTCAGGAACTCGGAATCACAAAGGCGAGTACCGCTCTTGCAGATCAGTCTCGGTTCTTACTGCGTTCTGTTGTCTATCAGGCAAACAATTCTAATTCCAATCAATACAGCGCAACGGTCGAAGTACTAACGCCACACACGGCTCAAGAAACTCTCGTTGAACTGCCCTATCAAGGCATCGTTTTTCAATCAGGTGCAGAGTGTCTAGTCGATGGAGAGAAACAAGCCCTGATCCCAGCAATTTCTGGCAAGGGCGTGGTCATACGAGTCCCGAATCGATCCGAAATAGATTCAGACTGGCAAACCCATCTCATTCAATTTGATTTTTCATTGAGAGAATCATCAGAAACTTTGTCTGGTCCTCCCACTTTGGTCAAGTTTCCAGTCATTCAAGATTCTTCTCTTATACTCAATCAAAATTCATTATTTTCACCAGCAATCGATTCACATACTTATCATCGACATGGTCAAATAAATCAATTCCCGACTGGTGAAATCAACATTGCCCTAGGTCCAGTTGACGCCTTATTCACCAATCCAGTT
>JABJMI010000380.1 GCA_018659505.1 Planctomicrobium sp. | reverse complement strand
TCGTTCGATAGTGATTTGATAAATTGAGAATCTGCCGTTCGCTCATGCGGGGAGCGTGGTTGATCTCAGCGATGATCTCGATGTCGTACTGTTCGAGGTTCGGTTGCTCTCTCGAAGCTTGTCCGAAATACTCGGCAAGGTCCAGAATGTCTTTCGGACCAAGATAGAAGGGGACTCCAAATCGTTCAGACAATTTAGAGAGATCACCCTGACACCATCCCGGCAGGTAAACGCAATCGAACCCATGCGGTTCGTCACTGAGTTTTTGGAGAAGCCAGTCGACGTGCATTAAAGCTGCAACCGAAATGCCAACCACATGTACGGTTGGTTCGAATTTCAGTTGTTGACTGACCTGTTCCACAACACGTCTGGTCACACCCTCAGCGAGTCGCCCTGTGATGAACAGGACATTCTCACCCGGTTGCGGAACATGTTGTGAAAGTCTGTTTGTCATCGTTGTGTTCTTGACGCCCCACGCACGGGATTTTTTCAATTGGTCGTTCAATGGGCAGCACACTATGAAGTGTGCTGCTAAACGATATCAGAAGAAGATATCAACCAATGCAAAAAGCGTGGTCAATTCCCAATTCGGGAATCGTACCACGCTCTGCAAATTTCGCGACAGCGATAGCGTCACTCTTTCTTATTTATTCCTTGCCAGCAACAAATAAGTTCCGGGGTATAATCTTCTCATCCTGAAATGATCACCGATCTTCCACCAGTAGCGTTTCCTTCTTTGTAGATCACGGAGATATGAACATCATCGCTGCGGCGGAGATTACCATACCGAAGACCGCGGAGCGATGTGTGGAGTTAGCGGGTGGTATGGAGTGTCGATGTATCGTTTCACGTTGTAGACCGAATTCTGATAAGGCAGGATGACCTTCTGCGGATTGCCATCGACACCTTGATAGGTGAGTTGACGTTGATAGCTTTGCCCGTAGGTTCCAATTCCTCGGTAAACCGGTGCTGGGACAAAGCCGGGATCAGCACCGCCAGTTTTGGGAATCGGATCACAGCAAGGGCTGTTGATTGTTCGCTGCGGTGGGACAGGCAATGGCTGGATTTCTTGTGGACAGCATGGCTGTTCAATGACTTGTTGCGGCACACAATCGTTGCATGGCTTGGAAGGCAAGCAATCATTGCATGGTGCATGAATTTCTGGTCCTGGTAACGGTTCGATAATAATTTCATGTTGCGGTAGACAGACTTCTGGTAAGCGAGGTGCAGGCTTTACGCAAGGTTTATCGCTGTAGATCTCGGTGAATTCAATTTCGACTTCGCGTCCATCTTCGTAGTATGCAGAACCTGCTGTGAATGACTTACAGCCTTTGAAGCCACCATAACTATACGATTGATCGATTGAAGAAAGACTCTCAGCGATGTCATCATATTCTTCGACAAGCGCGCCGCGCACCTGGGTCATGCCAGCGACAACCCCGATGACTGCAATACTTCCAACAAGCACAAGCTCTGCGGACAACACGTAGCCCGCTTCATCATTGATAAGATTTGCAATTAAGTTTTTCATTTGACTGCTCCACATAGGATCAAGCCAAGCCAACAGCGCAAGAGTGAACATCGACACTTCAAGGGAATGAAGGAATCGAAAAACCTCGCTTGACCATAGGCAACGTCTTGCAGTGACGGACTCAACTTCGCTGAGGACATGCCTGCCTCTGGAACTCGCAATTGATGCAACTGCGAGCGGAAGATGAGCCTCCTCTGGTTTCGCGAGGATTCGGACAAAACTGTCCATGGCGAGGTCTCAGGTCGCCACACACGCTCTCACTGTTCCGAAAGGTTCAACTGCCGGTTTGCATGACCAGCGAGGCGAACACCTTCGAACGCTTTTCTCAATCCAGCTCCAATAGGGTTAAAATTGTTATAATCGTCGAAATCCCTTCGACTATTACGTTCCTTACATTCCCTACAATTGGCACAATCCGTACCACCGGACCTCGCTGAGCGCGCAGATTATCCCCGCAGGAATTCCACAAAGTGTTGAAAGTGTTAGAGTTACGCGAATAAATATCGTTTGAGTCGTGGTCTATCTGTAATGGTTGTGCCGATTGAAGCGTTTATGTCGATAATCATATCTGTAGCGATTATGCTAAGAATGCTGAACATTTGAAGAGTTTGTCGGCAGCGTTATTGAAAGCGCATGAGAAAAAAATTCTGCTCAAAAAGGTCTTATCACGTGAACACCGAACATTGGTATGCCGTAAGGTCGATATGGAGATATGATGCCCCAAGCACCTCAGAACGTCGGTACACTTACGAAGAACGAATTTTGTTAATTCTGGCGGTTAATTCTGATGACGCGATAGAGAAGTCTGAGAATAAATCTAAAGACTACGATGGTGAGTGCATCGGCTATCAAATGGCTTACGAAATGGATGACGGACTTCTTATCTCTGGACATGAATTGTTTTCTCTGATGCGCGACTCGGATCTTTCATCTGACGACTATCTAAATCGATTCCACGATACAGGTGACGAACGCACACTATGAGCTTGAGAGTTTTGCTAAGAAGATCGATGCTTCAATTCAATAAAGAATAATCATCTATGATTTGACAGGAAAAGTTTGATGAAGAGAGTCTGTCCCGGGTTTTACATCACAGAAATGAGCATCACGCTTGCCTGGTATCGTGACTTTCTAGGTTTCGAATGTACGTTCCAAGTTGAAGGCGAAAGGGAGCCACCGTATGCCATCGTTTCGCGAGATGAGATTTCGATTCATCTTTCGCTCGACCGTGATGGAATCTCTGCAAGGCGAGGATTCTGCTA
>JABJMI010000264.1 GCA_018659505.1 Planctomicrobium sp. | reverse complement strand
CTTGTCTCTCGGCTAAGACGAGAGTGCGATCAGGCGAAGCGATTGCTCACGAAGCAACCGGAAGTTGAAATTCGCTTCCCCTCACAGGATGGAGGTTTTATCGACGAGTCCCCGATCATCAATGTGACCAGAGAGCAGTTTGAATCCTGGACGAACCGTGTGCTGAATAAGGTGATGATGCCTATTCGACGCGCTTTGGGAGATGCCAACCTCAAGCGAGGAGATATCGACGAAGTGATCCTCGTCGGGGGAGCGACTCGCATGCCATGCTTCGTCAACCGCATCGAAGAACTCTTCGGACAAACTCCACGCTGTTCTTTTAACCCAGATGAGGTCGTTGCCATTGGTGCCGCGATCAATGGAGGGATTATCGACCGCCGGGAAGAATTGCAAGACCTTGTTGTCACCGACGTTTCTCCATTTACATTGGGGGTTGAGATTGCCAAGGATGTTGGGCTTGAGGAACGTACCGGATATTTCTTGCCAGTCATCAACCGCAACTCAACGATTCCGATCAGCCGAATTGAACGGGTTGAGACGAGATCTGCAAACCAGTCACAGGTTAAAGTCTCTGTCTATCAAGGGGAGTCGCGGCTCGTCAAAGAAAATATCTTGCTCGGGGAATTCGAAGTCAACGGAATTCCAAATGGTCCAGCAGGTCAGCCGATCGACATCAGATTCACTTACGACCTGAACGGTGTGTTAGAAGTCGAAGCGACGGTCGTCGAAACGAAGCGGAAATGCTCACAGGTCTTTACTCGCCATGCGAAAGGTATGGGAGCGAGTCAGGTCAAAAAAGCAGTTGAACAAATGCAGGCCTTGAAAACCCATCCTCGGGATGAACAGGAAAATCGTTTTCTACTACGACGAGCCGAAAGACTGTACGCAGAACTTCCATTGCGTGAACGTCAATTGCTAGATGGACTACTGAGCGGATTTGAAGAAGTCCTCGAACTCCGCGACAAAGAAGCAATCGAGAAGTACGTAGAACAATTGCGAGAGTTTGTGGCTGCCTACGATACAGATCATGATGAAGACGATGCGGAGGGATTCGAAAATGAGTGGTGATTTTCAAATTTCGGACGAACATCGAACTTGGGCAGCGAACATCCTCAACGTCGATCCGCAGCAGTCTCCGGCAAAGCTCGCAGAGTTGGCATTGCAGCGACTTTCCACCGACGACTTCGTTATGTGGAAGCAGGCGGATGTCGCTGTACGAGTTCTGGCAGGAACTGAACGTACAGTTTGGAGTGCAAGTGATTTTGCTTGCCTCAGCGATGTGACTGAGCAGGCTTCCGGGGAAGAAGTGGAAGAGTTCTGTCAAACATTTTTTGAACTGGAACCGGACATTCGTAAGCAGCATCACTCTCAACTGTCGGAGAAGTGCCAACGATTTCCGGTTCTTAACCTGCGGCTCAAACAACTGATTCCAGGATTGGAATTACAACCCTGGTCAAAGCAATGTGGGCAGGATGTGGCGCAAGAGAATGGCAACGATCTCGAAATGAGTGATCACATTCATGACTTTGGTCGAGAAGTGGTCAGAATTTTTCTCGCTTACCCTAATGAACGCGGAGAGATTGAAAGGAAGTTAAAGCAGCGCTGGGGCGATAAACTTATCTGGAGACGCAACACCGCACGAGATTTTTCGTCTCAATACCCTGAGTACGCCAAGCTCGCACCGGGCTTTGTTCAACGGATTCAATCAATGCTATCCCCATCCAGCCGGTGGCGAACACGAATAGTTTCATTAAACCAAAGACAAGTCACACAACATTCCGATCTAACAGAATCAGAGACACGATGGGGATACGGTACTGGAATTGCCATAGTGTTTTTTTTCTTTCTAAGAGTTGTGTTTGTTGGCTTCGACTCGAAAAGTTCTTCAAGCCAATATCATCCGACATACAACTCCTCCAAAATCATGGATGGTGACATCGATTTTGAGGATCAGGATGTTCAAGACGGGTTGGAGGCAATGCAGATCATGCAGGCGTATGAAAACCGTAAGAGGCGTGAGGTCGGGAATGATGCAACAAATGGACCGCAACCGAATCCGTCCCTTCCACTATCAACAATGCGGAGCGACGGTAAAAATGTGTTAATGATGACTGAATCACAATTACAGGAGTTCTTGAAGACTCACCCGGAACTCAAGGAGCAAGTCGATTCTCAAAGAGGCGTG
The DNA here is from genome assembly GCA_018659505.1 of Planctomicrobium sp. Classification (GTDB taxonomy): domain Bacteria; phylum Planctomycetota; class Planctomycetia; order Planctomycetales; family Planctomycetaceae; genus Thalassoglobus. The sequence goes on along the minus strand of JABJMI010000264.1, from coordinate 3,566 downwards.
AAAAATGGCAAACAATCAAAGGGTTTTCCTTCAAATTCAGTTTTGATTCTGAAAGGGAATCGCCAGACAGTCGACGATATCAATAAGTTTAAGAATCGGAATTCGCCAAACCTGAACAATACGAGTGACATTCCCATTACACCAATCGAACCAGTGCTAGCACCATGACAGAGGAAAACCTCAGCGATGATCCACGGCACTGGCCAAGTAATCCTTTTGCGTTGTTAGGTATCACTCGCGAAGCAACTGAACGCGACGCGAAACGTGCCTATACGCGACTGATTCGCAAGTATAACCCAGAGCACAACCCGGATGAGTTTCGCAAAATTCGCGAAGCTTACGAAGCTGCTGTGCAACAGATCCAGTGGAGGCAACCCAATTCACCTAACAGTGTCGAGGATGCTCTTGACCAATTTAGATCTGATGAAGTTGTTCCGGCTGAGCCACGGGATGACTTCTCAGGCGATTCCAGTTCAAAGCCATCGACTGGAAATGACCTGGATTCACAACTTCGTGACCTCTGGATCGCAACTTCTCCAGACACTTTCGCGGAGACCTACACGCAGCTGCAAAAGATCCTACAAACTCATCCGTATGATGAAGAAGTTGCGGTTCAACTTTACTGGTTGCACGTGCTTGATCCTGGATTGAACGAATCGCAGACCGTTATCGATATACTACAACCATTGCTTTCTCGGCAAGGAGCCAATGGTCGTGTCGCTGAACTCTTGCTTCGCTCGCTCAATGCTGGCGAAGTAGACTGCGAAAATGAAATCATTCAAACATTACTCGCTAATTCACGCCGTCAAACTCATTTGTCAGAATTGCTGAGACACCGCTGGCTACACCTGATTCGGACCAATGAACTGAAGGGCTTGGTCCAGGATTTGAACCGACTTGAGAGCGTTTACCTTGATGACATTCAGGGCTGGCTGACTCTCCATCTTGAGGTGCTGAATCTCTTGAAACTATCCAGAAGTACTTTGGCAATCGGGATTGTTAATCGCTGCCGCGAAGTCTTTGAAAGTCATAAAGATTTGGAACTCCAATACAGCAGCTATTTTGATCGAGCGGAACTTGCTTGTGAACTGCATCGGGAAATCAACCTCTCCCAATTTCTTTCTTACGTTGCTCCAGAAATTCGCAGCCTGATCATGACGTTAGGCGAAAATCCAGATCTGGATGGAAGTCAAAAGCGACAGCTTCTCATGCCACTCTTCATGGAGTGGACGCAAGCTCCGAAGACTTGGTTGAGCAGACTGGGGAAAGGTCCGAGATTGTTTTCAACTTTGCACGCTTTCATACACGAAACTGTCAGCGAAGTATTTTATGATCGCTATCCTGAGAACATGGCAACTGGTGAAGAACTGCGCGAACTGCTTTCGTTTGAACTCACGCAAGGCGTTCGGATTACTGATCTTAGCCATACTTGTGACTATGAGAAACTACGAACTGAACTTTTGGAGTTCTGCATTTCAGAATTCGTAGACATCGATTCTGTAGCTACCATGCTAGTTCAAATGACCCCTCACCTCTCCGTTGATCAAAACTCATGGGTTTGGGATCTCCGCCATGATTATACATTAAGAGCGATGGTGCGTGGAAACTTGACCTTCTGGTCGAAAAGCCCTTCAGAACTAAACAGCCACTGGTAAGGCGAAAGAGAGTTTCATTTTCGCGGACGGTGGTACATCCAGTAGAGTAATTCCAAAGCTTCTCTTGATTGCGAAGAAGGTTTTTACAAGTTCAAACGCTGAACTCACGAGACTGAACTGTTAAGACCCATTTTGAAAATGTCCTAATCTTAGTTCTCTCTCACATCAAAGCAAAATCTCAGATTCAATTTTCCGCCAATAAAGGGTATCCTACGAAACTCAAACACTGATGTGTGTCTCTCATCCAGATACTCATCTTCAACCTAGATCTTCTGTGATTGGTAACCTTGATGGCTGCTAACGATTCCGATACCCCACCAAATGTTTCGGGGAGTTCCTGGAACTTGCCGAATGCGATTACCTTTTCCCGGTTGATTCTGGCGTTTGTCGTCTTGGCGATGATTGACTTCACCGACTGGTGGATCACGACAACAATCATTTTTGTCGTCGCAGTCTCAACTGATTTCCTGGATGGATACTTCGCCAGAAAGTGGAATCAGATAACTGTCTTAGGGCGGATCATGGACCCGTTTGTCGACAAGGTCATTGTTGGTGGAACACTGATCTTTCTGATTCCTCATCCTGAAAGTGGAATTTGTCCATGGATTACATTTATCGTGATCGGTCGGGAAATGTTTGTCACAGGTCTCAGGTCAGTTCTGGAAGGTCATGGTGTCGATTTCTCTGCAAAGTGGAGCGGGAAAATCAAAATGATTGTGCAATCAATTACAATCCCACTCGCACTTCTAGCAGTCAGTCCCGAATTTCTTAATTGGCTGGGAGAAAATAAGGTAGGTTACCTTCAACTGCGGGATCTCTTTCTATACGCAACTGTCGGAATCACTCTTTATTCCGGTGGCGAATATACTTGGCGAGGACTTTCCTTGTTGAAGGAACAGAGTAATCTCGAAGTCAATGATCAATTATATCTGCCATATCGATTCAGCGGTTACCTCATGAACGTAGAAACAGATTCAGGAATCGAACCGGAATCATTAGACGAAGTCGATACCGAATCGACTTTGCAGCCAAGTGATGTGGTCGAATCAGACGAAGTGACTGTCGCTGACGATATGAAATCTCGTCCACCTGGTCCTGGTCTCATTGAAGCGTTTGGCTGGATCATTCTTTTCTTTGGATTGCAATTAGCTGCAACATTTATTTTGCTCATCGGAGCGATGCTCAGCACAGTTGGTAGTGTTGAAGAGTTGCAAGGCATTGAACTTGCCAATTGGATTCAAACTCTTGATGTCACAACAAAGCTAGTCGTCTTCACCTCCCCTGCTTTTCTGTGCTATCTAGTTCTTGTCCCGCTTGGATTATTAAGACTCGCCCCGCGACCAGTTTCGCGTTTGAATCTGAATCTTCCAACAATCGGACAAGTATTAGTGACCGCGAGTCTCGTCTTGCCGTTAACGATGGTTGCAGACGCTGCAATGAAGTTGCTCGACCCGCAATGGCAACGACTGGTCGAACTGGTTCCCGCTTTCGAGGGTCTGAATCAGATGAACGTCCATGATGTGCTCGGTGAATTCGGAGGCGCATCGTTTGTGCTCAGCCTATTCTTCATTGCTGTCGTCCCTGCGTTTGGGGAAGAGTTTCTCTTCCGTGGTTTGCTCGGAAGAGGCTTAGTCGCTCGCTGGGGACTGATCGGCGGCGTTGGCATCACATCATTCCTCTTCGCTGCGGTGCATATGTATCCGCCACATGTGTTGGCAATCATTCCAGTCGGAATTGCCATGCACTGGATCTACTTGACGACCAAAAGTTTCTGGGCACCGGTCTTGTTTCACTTCTTAAATAATGGCATCGCTGTCGTTCTGATGCGGGCAACTCAAACAGAAAGTGAGCTTCAGTGGTACGTCATTCCAATCGCGGTTGGCTACTTCTTCTGGTGTCTCTATTGGCTGT
>JABJMI010000824.1 GCA_018659505.1 Planctomicrobium sp. | reverse complement strand
CCACTCGCTCGCCTTTCGTGCTTGTAGTTTCCCGCTATTCACTGGCTCTCGTATGCCTGCTTTGTATTGAGTCCTTCGAATTGAAACGCAAAGGCGCAGAGACAGAAGTGAAAGATGCAGGCAAGAATTCTTTGCACCTTCGGGGCATTACGTTGTTTGAAGTCGCTGTCTCGTGGCGTCAGCGTGTTGAATTGCGAGGACGTCCTTCACGATCAAAAGAAGCATTGTGAATGCTTTATAGCCGTTCATCTTTGAGGTCGAGTCGATACATGATTTGGTTGTAATCGTAACGCGGTGTTTGATCGGGATTATCGGTGAAAGTGTGCGTGTAAGTCCCTTCGAAATAGATATAGCGACCACCATCTTGATCGAAGTATGGATGCTGCTTTGGGTTGTAGAAGCTGTAATTGTCATGGGTAACAATTTTGACCGCATCTCCCCACGGACCCAAAGGCGTATCCGCTTCGGCGTACCAGATTTCGCCTAGAAAGGATGTTCCGAATGTCTCTAAAACAATCATCACCCATTTTTGGCGATATTCGTTCCAGGCGAGCGAACCTCCGTGTGCTTGAAGTGGTTTTCCCGTCTCTCGATCACGGAGTTGGAAAACAGCTTCATTTGCTTTGAGCTTTCCCTGCTTGACCAAATCTTTGGAGAGGTTGTGGTTCATTGGAACTCCCTCGCGACGCCATTTGTATTCCGCTTCACCTTGTGCATTTCGAATCACCTCGGGCGACTTAGGATCTTTCGTTGCTTTCAAACATGTATAAGCTTCGTATTGTGATTGGTCGAGGAACGCTTCCATTGTTGCCCTCACACGGGTGTAAGGAAATGGATGAGCAAAGTAGAGATAGCCCACGCCATCATCAGTGACGTGAACAGGATGACCAGTGGGGTGCAATTCTTTGAGCTTGAACTCTTTCACCATTTCAAACTGATTCTTAGAAGCATTGAATTCTGCAATTCCTCGGGTATGCATGACCATCGCTTGAGTGACTTTGACGTAGTGTGCTAATAACCGTTCTTTCCCGGCTTCGTCTTTGAGCGTCGTAAGCCCGTCTATCCAAGTCGGACCTTCGCCAGGCATCTCACACGTTTTTTTTGCGTAGCCTTGGTCGTCAACAAAATACTCCAAATTCACACCCACTCTCGGATCGAGACCACCTTCATTCGGTAATGCGGATGTCGCACCCGGTGCATGAAAATTCCCGAGAGGGTATTTCGGCAGGTTTGTATCACTCCAGAACCAGTAAAGGCGACCATTGTAGATCGTGTTCACAACGCTGTCGGAACCGGTGACCCGACCATTCAGCAAAGGGTGATCGGTTGGAGGTTTCTCGCCCAACATTACGCTGTCACGATAGATTCCGCTTCCAGTCATTCGGTAGAGTCGCTCAGCGATGTTGATTCGTTTCAACTTGATCGTCGCTTTCCCGCCCGGTTTTGTTAGGAAAGATTTGCCTCGATAGCCAAACTGGTCGGCGGGATATTCATAGCCGTGGCTCTTTACGAAAAAATAGACCTTCTGACCCATGAGCGAAATATCGTCATACGCAATATTGCCTGCTGAGTCCGTGATGTAGCGGACGTCGTTGACCGTCGTTAGTTCGACGAGCGGCACTCCCCGTCCAGTAGCATCGTCGATCACTTGAATCTGGAAAGGCTCCGCAGCGAGTGTAGAACTGCCATAGAGTAACGCCGTCGCAGCTATTGTCAGCAGTAAACGCATCGTGTCTTCTCTAAGTGTTTGAGTGTGAAAACTCTCTTTCTAAAGAATAGAAAAAGCATGATGAAAGGTAAGCAACAAAGCAGTGGCTGGTTCAGAGATTACTTGTCGGTCAATCATTCTCAGCAATGAGTGAAAGTTTAAGGAGCCCGAGTTTTACTCGTCGTTTTGCTCCGCTCTCGCTGCAATCCATGGCGGAAGCGATTGCTTGATAACCTAATCCACCAAAGAATTTCAGACGGATCGCATCTGATTGGTTTTCTGGAATTTGATGCAACCAGAGATCAAGACGTTCACGTTGCTCCGACTTAAGCAACAATTCTATGGGAGATTCGACCTCTTGGTGGTCTCTTGGAAGAGAAGCAAAGGCTTGTTGCTTTTTATGCTCTCCCGACTGTTTCAGAGCGACTTTTCGAGCAAGATTCAGAGTGATTGTCCAGATCCAAGTGCTGAATGCAAAGTCGGTCGAGTAAGAATTTCTCGCATGATAGGCAGCTAGAAAAGCATCCTGCACGATATCTTCTGCATCAGAACTGTTTTCCAACTTGCTCTTTGCAAATCTCAGTAAGCGAGATTGATAACGCTCAACCAAAAGGGCGAACAAACCGGTATCCCCAGCTTGGACTCGCTCCATGATTTCAACGTCACTCAGCATATCTCTGTTCTACTGTGATGAATTTTCTTGCAGGCTTTGCAGGATGCAGCCAGCAGCTCCAATAAATCCAGCGTCTTTGCCTAGCGAGGCATAGTCGATGCGGGTTTTCTCAGCTGGGATCGGGAATGTATGAGTACGAACTTCTTCCCGGACATTCTCCAAAAATCGCCTTCCTAAAGCGGTTCTATTCTGACCGAACGT
>JABJMI010000220.1 GCA_018659505.1 Planctomicrobium sp. | reverse complement strand
GCTTCTTCAGAAAGCTAGCAACAACCTCCGCACCTTCAGTTCCAAATGCGGATGAAGACATCACGAGGCAAAGAGCAGTCATCCAGGAAAAGCAGCGGAGTTTCGTCTCGCCAGAAACTGTGAAGCAGGTATTCATGTTGAGCTTCTTACAGGTGAATAAGCTTTGAAGTTGGGATTTGGAGTGATCGATCAGTTTTGGTTTTCTTACCCTTGCCCCTCAATCCCTGGTCTCTCGACGAACGGTCTCAACAAACTCACTTTTCTTGGTTGCGACCTATTGCAGCGTCAGGAAAACGTTCCATTACTAGTTCCGAATGAATCCTTCTCAACGCCCATTCGCTGCGCGATATCGAGGAATAGGTTACATAAAGGAACCTTGCCTGAACCGCTGGTTGGAGTCTGCTTAAATTCTCCCCCTCCATATCCACCACCCGCTACAAGTATTGGAAGATCTGTGTTGGTGTGAGAATTCGCACTGCCCATACCGCTACCAAACAACACTGCAGTTGAATCAAGCAATGATTGATCACCGTCCTGAATGCCATTCAATCGCGTCAGGAACTTCCCAAAATGTTCAATTTGGTATTCCTCCAGAGTAATCAAATGTGCGATAGTTTTTTCATCATTGCCGTGATGGGACATACTATGATAGGACTTATCAATCCCTAAGTTCTGTGGCAAAAAGCTGCCTCCGATCTCTAAAGTAGCAATGCGTGTTGAGTCGGTCTGCAATGCGAGAGCGAGTAACTCGTAGAGCATGGGCAGGTCTTCAACTGTGTTTTTGTCCGCTGGTTTATCGAATGGAGCCTTCGGTTTGGGTTGATCAGCCCAACGTCGACGGAGTTCAAGTCGTTTTTCGACATCGCGAATCGAACTGAAATACTCGTCGAGTTTCGCTTTGTCTTCCGTATTGATTCGCTTTGAGAGAGAACCTGCCTCCTCCTGAATCGAATCGAGAATCGAACCCTGTAATGAGTTCGCTTTGACTCTCTGTTCATGCTGTTCTTTTGAATCAGACACGAACAGTCTGTCGAAGAGTTCCGCTGGTCCCGTAATCGGTGGGACGCGAACTCCCGACTTGGTCCAGGAAAGTTGACATCCACCATGGATACCACCTTCTGACCCGACCGTGAGCGACGGAAATCGTGTTTCGGTTCCTACCTCATCAGCGATAAATTGGTCAATTGTGACATTACCGTCGACTCGGTTTTTCGATTCGTGATGAAGCATCCCAGAGAGGAAGGTATGCACGGCGAAGTGTCCACCGCGGAGTCCGTGATCGAGACCGCGATAAATCGTAAACTGTTCACGATTTGCAGCGAGAGGCTTCAACAACGTCGTTTCTTCGAACTCTTTACCCTTCGTTTTAGGGAAAAACTGTTTTTGTTGAAAACCTAGCAAGTTGCCAACAGCGACAAACCGACGAGCCTCTACTCCTGCGCCACGAGACTCAGCAATTGCTGATTTCCCACTGATTGCACCAGCCATCAATGATGGCAATGCGGGGAGTGCAAACGATCCAGCGACAGAGCGAATCATAAAACGTCGGCGATTCATTGAATTATTCATACAACGATTTTAGTTGATGTTAGCATCTAATGGAATCCCTGATCATGCGAAGAGGCATAGGACCAATCCGACAATCCTAGATCATACCCTCAGCGATAGTTTACGGACTTTTCAACCCAAATAAGTGTTCGAATAGGTTCTTAAGGTTTCGCGGGGAGTCTACGAGCGAGAACGAGCGTTGCCCAACTTGTTGCAGATATGGAAATGAATTGATCTTCGTCGTGTGGAAATCCTGATTCGTAATAATCTTGAATCGGCTTTGCTCGAGTCACGACGTGCCAACTCCCGTCTTCGAGTTGTGTCCCTAGCAGGTACTTGCACCCAGCGACAATTGCTGGGTGGTCATTGGGGAGTCCACCTGCTTCTTGTAGAGACCACAGAACGGTTGCAGTAGCGTAAGCATCTGGCTGCAACTTGTCATTTTGGGACCAACCTCCATTTTGGTTTTGCAAACTCAGCAGTTCTTCAACTGCCGTTTGTATCTCAACGTTTCCGGCTTCAATATATGGCAGCGTCTGTAATCGAAATACGCGGTCTTCGGTATCGAGTGGCTTCACTTTGAGAATTTCTTTGGAGGCAGCTTCACGTCGCGTTTGAATCGCCGATTGCTGTTCATCGCTACCGTAATAATCCATCGCTCGCAGTGCCAAATAACTCGCAGTAAAATTGCTGCCAGACGATGGTGGGCGATTGCCTCCGGAATTCCAGTAGCCTTTCCCTTGTTGATACTCTGTCAGGTAGTGAGTGACCGCAGTCGTGACTTCGTCGGCTTCCCAACCGCCTGCTTCGATTGTCCACATGGCATACCCAGCTGTCAGGGCTTGTCCGCCCTGCCCTTTACCATCTTGGTATCTTGCTTTGCCTCGATTGAGATGATCCCACGTGTGTTGGATCTGCCGTTGGAATTTTTCTCGGTCAATTTGAAACCCTCGCAAGGCAGCTTCATTTAACGCGAATGTTGTCAATCCTTGATTGTGACAAGTGAAGCACGTGCGTTCATTTGCAGACTCCTCCGCTCCCTGCTCCAGCAACGGAATCGACTTCTGTACCGCCTGAGTCACAGCCTCTACCGTGAAAGAAACGACCGCGTCTTCTGCGACTGTCAGGGAACAACAGCTGAGCAGCAAAATGAGTCCAATAGAATAATTCATCTGTTAACCAATTTCGTTATGACATATGGATGGCAGTTTTGAAAAAATGGACAATGCAACAGGGAATGCCTCTCGGCAGCGATCAACTTTCCGATTGTACACCTCTAAGATCCATTCGAATCACGCGGTTTCCCCAAGCAGATTCGAAAACCATCACGAGAATCAGAATAAGTCACGCTTCCGATGCCTAAACGAACTGCGCATCGTGCGTTGCCTGGGACATCGTAAAAGTTCCCGCCTCGACAGACTGGTCGCGTGACAGAACGTCGTTCAGCATTTTTATAATGAACTTCTTCGTGTCCGCCTTGTGGGTCGAAGTGATCAAGTGTGAATTCCCAAACTCCGCCACACATATCTGCCAGACCAAAGCCGTTCCGACCTCTTTCGCCATAATGGTCGACAGGCGAGACCATTGCGTAGCCATCGCTCCACGGGAGCTTGGCTCCGGTCCAAACATGGTC
>JABJMI010000463.1 GCA_018659505.1 Planctomicrobium sp. | reverse complement strand
GGATTGTAGGTCAAACAGACAATGTTCCTGAATCGATGCCATCAGGCAGCGACGTTGGCACCATGAGTCTTTTCGGGTATGACCCGTTAAAGTTCCACACAGGTCGTGCTCCTCTGGAAGCCGCTGCTCAAGGCATCGAACTCGCACCGGGAGACTGGGCGATTCGCTGTAATTTGGTGACTGTTGAAGATGCTCGGATGAAAAGCTTCACCGCTGGTCAAATTTCCAATGACGTCGGAGCTGAGTTAATTCAGTCGCTGCAAAAACATTGCTGTGGTAGCGAGAACTGGAAATTCTATCCGGGAGTTAGCTACCGCAACTTATTGATCTATCGAGCGCGCGATGGCAAGGCACCTTTCGCGGAAGACACTTTTACAACTCCTCCTCATGACATCACTGATCAATTGATTGCAGAACATCTTCCACTCGGATCAGGTGCGTGTGATTTACGAGCCTTAATGGAGAAAAGTGTTGAGCTGTTTGCCCAATCTGAACTGAACAAACAGCGATCAGAAAATGGCGAATTGCCCGCGACTCAAGCCTGGTTATGGGGACAAGGCAGCCGTCCGAATCTGGAGCTGTTTCACGAGCGCTACGGTGTCAAAGGAGCCGTGATTACGGCTGTCGATTTATTACGTGGAATCGGAATTCTATTAGGCTGGGATGTTGTCGAAGTCGAAGGAGCCACTGGCTACCTCGATACCGACTACGCTGCCAAAGGTCGTGCTGGAATTGAAACACTCAAAGGGGATCACGACTTCGTTGTCGTGCATGTCGAAGCGACTGACGAGGCATCACACGAAGGTCACGCGGACGAAAAGGTGAAAGCTCTCGAAGAGATCGATGAGAAAATCGTGGGACCGGTTCATGAGCATTTAAAGTCTCAAGGCGATTACCGAATCCTTGTTTGCCCCGATCATCCGACTTTTCTAAGAACAAAAACTCACAGTCACGGATATGTTCCTTTCACGATGTGCGGTCAAGGTCTTGAAGAGAGTAGGACTGAGAGCTACGACGAAGTGACTGCTGCCCAATCAGGCATCACGATTGATGGCGGGTACGAACTGATGGGAAGACTGTTCAGTTCTTGAAGATGGAGTTCATGAGTTGAATTCAAATCTACAACAAACACTGAGTCCAGAGCCTTATGCCGATGGGATATCACGGCAAGCTCTTCACTTCTTTGCTTTGGCGGCTGGAAGCCTCACCACAGCGACGTTGATTATGTGGAGTTTGAGCCACTGGTTCGGAAAATTGACCGAGAAGCCCGACCTCATCTTCCCACCCTCGTTTCTGATCAGTTCAACATTACTGGGATTTGGCAGTTTAGCGCTCACGACGGCGTTACAGCATGTTCGTCACGAACGTCAGAGAGAGTTTCGCTTTTGGCTTCTGCTCAGCCGTTTGACCGGAACTCTTTTCATGGGAGTTCAGGGTTATGCTTTGTGGTCAATTTTTCCTGATATCCGTACCCGTGATTCTGCAACTGTTGACTCGCTTGCATTCATTCTTTGTCTAACGGCATTGCACTGTTTGCACCTACTGATTGCAACACTCTTTGTGGCGTTCATCATTTCCAGAGCTTGGGCAAACCGCTACGACCACGAATACTATTGGGGAGTGAGAATCTGCGTCTGGTTCTGGCACTTCCTCTTAATCGTCTGGCTGGCAATTATGGCGATTATTTCAATCGCTTATTGATGGAAGCTATCTTCTATTTTGAAGGACTTCAAATGGTCATCAAAACGAAAAAACCGCGAGGGCTATTGAAGAATATGAGGTTCTTTCGAATAATTGTTTTACAAGTTTGAACCCGCTTTCGAGACATTCGAATTACCTGGAGCGTGATAATGTTCGCACACATAGCCGTTGGAATCTGCTTGTTGTCGCTATTCAGTTCCAGTAGCTTTGCTGATCAATGGCGTCGGATTTCCAAATTCGAGTTTGCTTCTGAAAATAAACAGCATCTCCTGAAAATAGAACCACACGAAAGATGGGTCGACAAACCAGGGCATTGCCTTGCCACTCTCTACCGCGTAGATGGTGAGGAGCATATCGAGCTATGGTCGCGATTTCTCATTAACAATCATGCTCCCGTGCGAGTGTTTGTGTCCAATTCTGGTGATTTTGTCGTGACAATGGACGAATGGCATCGGGTTGGAAAGTTACCATTCGTTATCTACGGACCAAAGGGAAAGCTAATCTGCGTTCACAGCACCGACTCTCTTGGCTTGAGAGACGACATCGAGCACATAAAACGAACGGTCTCTAGCTACTGGTGGAATGAAAATTCGATCAATTTCTTCGGTCCCAAAGAAGAAGTCTTTTATATCCGCCTGCATTGGGGAAAAATTTTACTTCTGAAACTCAGCAATGGTGACCTGATGGATGACGACTGGTATGAACTTTCAAAAGGATGGAGCATTACCGAAGAAAAATGGAACTCGCTGCATGATTTTGCGAAGCGTCATCTTATCAAGTTGGAAAATGCTACTTCACAAGCGAGCGATGAATAAGATGAATAACAGGTATCATTCAACCACAGCGAATAGTTGCACTGCGCAGATTCAAAGAAAGCAATCTACCTTGGTGGTTTGTTCTGGTAGTAAAGTATGTGACCTTCTTGGATTCTGCCATCAGGGCTGATTCCATTGTGGACGATCTTGACTAGAACATACGGAGCAGTCCATTTGGCGATGTAGGGAGTTTTCATCGCTGGGTGGCGGGAGCGATACTTCTCTAATTGTAGCTGCAATTTGTTGATGAATTTTTTGTCGATCGTGTTGATTGAGTACTTCCCTGCGTATCGAACAGCTCCTGTTTCCTTCAGCGTTTCCGCGAGAAGCAACGACCGCAGCTGACCAGAGGCGTTGGTCATATATCCGATCACCAAATATTCGTTATCAAATTCTTTGCTCTCCCCAGCTGAATCAGAAGACCAGATGATATCACGCTCAATTTGCTCCTCTTCATTGTCGTTCTTCTTACCTCCAGCAGTCGAAGTGCTGGAAGATCCCTCGTAGTCCTCAGCGGCGTCTTCGAGTGGATCTTCTTCTGCTTTCCCGGCGTCGAGAACGGTACCTAATAAATCATCACCAGCGAAACCTTCTATCGCATCTCCGATGTTGTCAGGTGCCCCTCCTCCTCCTTGAGATGCCGGAGTGACCGCAGCCATTTTACTGGCAACAGAGAGCACAGTTTTCATTGGATTCGCTGGCTTGCGTCGTTCAGCTGTGGCAGCTGTCATCACGCTGAGGTAATCGACTCCGATAAAGGCGATTGCGAATAGCACCGCAGCTAAGCCCCATGTTCCTGCATATATCGTTTTGCGGACCCTTGGCATCTGAGTGATGACCGTCTTCCAAATATCGAAAGGTCTCCAAAGGATCGCGATGATATTGAGGTTTTCATCTTCTTGGGCAGCGATGAAATATGCCCGGATGTGTGCGATTCCGAGGACATTTAAACCAATTAGAATTTGCACGATCGCAAGCGGTGAGCGTTGTGCCAGTCTTGGTATCAGGCAACGGATTGCCAGACTTTCGATCAACAGAAAGATGAGTCCCCCCGAAAGCCAGTAGATCCAGGTTGGAACCATCGTCGCCATAGTTGTGAGATCGAGGTCTTCTTCCTCGACTTCAACTTCACTTTCGGCTAATTCATCAGAAAAAACTTTTCTTTTCAGAGAAGGATAATAACCACAACTCGGACACCATGAACTATCTCCCCATGGCTCATCGGATTTACAATTCGGGCATATTTTGACCCTCGAACCATTTGGAGACTTAGCACCCCCATCAGTCTCTTGGCTGTTCTTTTTATTTCGTGGTGCCGGTCGATCCTTCGGAGTCGCATCGGGGTCAAGACAGACCGAGTCGAGCATCTCCATTAAACGATCCTGCACATCCTGCAGTTCTTTTTTTTCGGTGACCGTTTCTGACATACTAATCATGAAGTTTTGAAGGAGAGGAGCTTCTTAAACGCAACACGTGTTGAAATATAGCCCGAAAAACTCGCTCCGTAGCTAAAAAAATTCATCGACTGTACAATTCCGGTGCGGGGCTCTGTTGCAGCGGTTTCGTGACATTGGTTTGTAAATTGTTGTGAACGACAAAACTCCTAGAATCGTTATTACTCCTGACAAAAATCTTCAATGACATCCACGGAAACAGTGACATCTTTTGACTCTCTTGGATTGAATGCGCAACTGTTAAACACAGTCAAATCCCTTGGTTTTGAAGCACCGACACCCATTCAGCAAGAATTTATTCCAGTCGCGGTGACAGGTGTAGACTGCATTGGTCAAGCGCGAACAGGCACCGGGAAAACAGCTGCATTTGCCTTACCAGTCTTGCAGAAACTGAAAGCCCGAGCCGAGCATGTTCAAGCATTGGTGCTTGCTCCGACTCGAGAATTGAGCGAACAAGTCGATCGGGAATTTCGATTGTTGGCAGGAGGATCGCCTTGTGAGACAGTTTTGGTTGTTGGAGGGCGCCCCCTTGGACCACAGATTAAAGGATTGGAGCGTTGCCCGCAGGTCGTCATCGGGACCCCCGGACGAATCATCGATTTGATTCAACGGAAGGTTCTCATCCTTAATAAAATCAGTACGATCGTTTTAGACGAAGCGGATCGAATGCTCGATATTGGTTTTCGAAAAGATATCGAGAGAATCCTTCGTTCTTGCTCCAGCGAACACCAAACATTACTGCTCTCAGCCACACTCGAAGAAGAGGTTCAACGTCTGGCTGACCGCTTCATGACGAACCCGGTGCGAGTTGATCTCTCTGAGGATCACGTTGTGGTGGAAACGATTGAGCAATTTTATTGCACAGTTGAACGGCATAATAAGTTTAATCTCCTGATAAAACTCCTCGTTCAAGAGCGTCCATCTCAAGCCATTGTTTTCTGTCGCACAAAAAGAAGTGCAAACGACATCTACGAAAAAATCAAGCGAAAGCTTCCCGATGTTGTCGCGATCCATGGCGATCTCCCACAACGGAAGCGAGATCAAGTGATCGGTAAACTTCGGGCAGGGGAAGCACGCCTGGTCATTGCCACTGATATTGTCGGTCGCGGCATAGATATTTCTGGCATCTCTCATATCATCAACTACGATATCCCAGAAGGTTCAGACGATTACATCCACCGAGTCGGACGAACTGGTCGGATGTCCTCCGATTCTGATGGCAGAGCTTTCACCTTTGTCACGCCCGAACAAGGAGGGGAACTGACAAAGATTGAAATTCGGATCAATAAACTTCTTCAAGAATATCAATTCGATGGTATTGATGCTTTTGCAGCCAAGGAAGTGAAAACGGTTCAAGAGAATGAAGCGTTTGAGCCAACACCTTCTTCTGAATCAGAGTGGGATGCAATTTTTGAAGATCTAGATTAAGTCGTGACTTCGAGGATGCAGCGACAGTCTCGACTCCACTGAGGAGCCTGCAATGTTTCAAACCGCTATCGGTCGTCCCATGGAAATCCTCCTGGTTGAAGACAGTCTCGTAGCTGCAAAATTTGCGATTGGAGCATTGAATCGCAGTGGCATCAAACATCGACTGACTTGGATGACAGATGGTCTTGATGCGTATCACTTTCTGTTTCAGGAACAGCGATTTGCTTTAGCTCCTCGACCTGATCTGGTGTTATTAGACCTGAATCTACCTCAGATGAGCGGAAAAGAAATCCTGGAACGTGTTCGCGGAGTGGACCATTTGAGAAACCTGGCAGTCGTCATAATGACCGGAGAAATGGGACAAGAGGGGGCTCAGCAATTCTCCTCTTTAAATGTTCAAGGGTATTTGGTGAAACCGGTCGACATGCAAAGATTTGTTGAACTCGTCGAAGAATTGAAAGAGTACTGGCAGGCAGAAATGATCCTTCCCACTGACTAGAGTACCCTGCACTACTGCGTGTCCGCGAAGGGCGCCTTTCACCCCATAGACACTGCCATGCCACGAGACAGAACCCAAACATCGTTATGAAGATCGCTCTAATGCCTTTGAGAGTTCATTATCATCAGAAGCATTCAGTATTTTTGATTATCCCGCCCGTATCTTTCTTTGATCAATTCCACCTATCGCTGTAACCATGTCGTCTCCAATCCCTGATGAACCTACACCGGATCAACTCCTGCATTGCCAAGAGGTGATACAGTATTCGTTTCAAGACAAGAAGCATCTTCTGCGTTGCCTGACTCATGCTTCGGCAGCTCGAACTCGCTTGGAATCGAATGAACGGATGGAGTTTTTGGGAGACGCCATTCTCGGGGCTGCTGTTTGCGAAGCGCTCTATGAGCAATTTCCAGAAGGCTCCGAAGGGGAGCTGACGCGAATTAAATCTGTCGTAGTCAGTAGAGCGACCTGTGCCCGCATTGTGAAAAGAATGAAGCTTGAACAATTTCTAGTCTTGGGCAAGGGAATCACAACCAGTTCTGTGATTCCTGGTTCTGTACTCGCGACCGCGTTCGAAGCAATCATTGGTGGTATCTATCTTGATTCTGGATACGCTGCCGCCAAAGAATTTATTATCCGTGTGATTCAAATCGAAATAACACGAGCTGCTGAATCCTCTGTCGGCGTGAATTATAAAAGCCTCTTTCAACAACGAATTCAAAAGAGCACAGGCGAAGCTCCAGCTTATCGTGTGCTGAATGAAGAGGGACCAGACCATTCCAAGTTTTTCCAAGTGGTCGCAACAGTTGGTGAAGAGGAATTCCCAGCTGCGTGGGGACCGAGTAAAAAGATCGCGGAACAAAGAGCCGCCCACAATGCGATTTCACAACTCGATGGAGAAGATGTCCCGCATCCTGCTGAATTCTCGTACTGACTTCATTTGGCAAGTTCGACCTTTTTGAACTCGTTGACTGTTCGATTCTTCATGCAGAAAATTCAGCCACTTGGGGTACGTCCTGTGCAAAGCAATTAGGTTTGCGTTCTATCAATGAACGCTGTTATATTCTGAACGTGCGGACAGCCTAATATCAATAGATGATCCTGTTGAGACGATTCTGTTTATGAAGCACGATAAATAATTGCCTGGGCTACCAGTTTTTAATCGAATTCTCTTCATGCGATGAGGTGCCAAGATGGCCACAGCTGATGCCCTGCTCGAAAATGCGAAAGCTTCTTTGAAAGATAAGAATGTCGATGTCGCAATCGAACATTTGGAAGAGGCGATCAAAGTCGATGAGACGCACACAGAGGCACACGAAACACTCGCGGGTCTCTGCTTCATCGTTAAAGACTACGAGAGGGCTGCTTCATTGTATAAACGGGTTTCCGTTCTCGACCCTAAAAATGTCGGTGCTCTCATCAACTCGGGCGCTGCTCTGAATAAAAAGAAAGATTTCAAAGAGGCAGTCAAGACCCTTCGGCAAGCGTTAGGCAAAGATCGCCGCTGCCCCGAGACCTATTACAATTTAGGAATCGCTGAGCGTGGATTGAATCACCTTGCGATGGCAGTTTCTGCTTACAAAGAAGCGATTCGACTGAAGCCCGAATTCGTCGAAGCGATCTCGAACTTGGGGAATGTGCTGCTCGAGATGAAAAATCATACACAGGCAATCACCCAATTCCGCAAAGCTCTGGAAGTAAGACCTGATTTCAAGAAAGCACAAAAGGGGTTAAAAAAAGCAGAAGAGGCTTCCTACCAACTCAAGCAGTCACGAGACCCATTCGGACGTCTGGTGAATATGGACGAAGTCGAAAAGAAAAATCAGATAGAAGAAAAAAAGATAGAGCTCACTCCACAAGAACGCTTCGAGGATCGAGATACTGTTCATAAGTTGGCGAAGGAGTCTGAACTACTTGCGATTGATTTGCTGGCTCAAATTAAAGAAGAACTTTCCCCAGCAGTTCTTGGGATCACTCGGCTGATGACTGAAGAAAAGAACAGCACACATTGGGCACAGGAGCAGGTTGAATACCAGTCGGCGTTTCGTCGCTTTCTACTGCGACTTGAAAAGTTGAAAGAGAAAACCGACGAGATCAAAAAGCATGAAGAGAAAATTCAAAACAAGGCTTGAGACATGAACCAGTTCACAAGTTTTTTAGTTTAACGGCAAGCCGGAGGCGTCAAAGTTTATTGTTTACCGCTCACGGGGATACCATGATTTAAAAGTCTGATTGAGCAATTGATTGTCGCGGAGCGACTTTATTTGGTAGCCCTGCGTTTCAACGCAGGGTCGAATTTGCCCCCCACTCTTTCTGTCGCGAAGCGACTATCTGTGCTAAAAGACGATGAGTATTGCAGACGTTCTTTGTTCCCTTCAAACCGTCACTCCGTGACGAGCAAAACGGGAGGGCTCGCCTTCCTCGGGATAAATCCCAAGGCTTTTACAAAAAGTGCCTCCGGCACAAAGCTTATCGACTTGAAGCATCTGAATTTATCGTGAACGGTTACGTTTATAGTTAAAAACAGACGCCTTCGGCTAGCCGTTAAACGATTTATACCAAATATCTCACAAGCGACCGCTTCTTAAGATTCCCCATACAAGCCATAGGCTCAGAAACCCTGACGCTATAAATAGTGGGACTGCAATCCACATCGATTCAATCGATGAAACTCGAATGACTAAAGAGGTCGACAGCACTAATGATGAAACGATGAGACCAACCACAATGCGGTTACTTGAGCGGTCGAATTCGTTGATTAAGCGGTCAAGCCCTTTGTGTTCGAATTGAACTTTCAGGTCATCTTCGCTCGCTTTTTTGAGCGTCCTGCCGAGATGCAGCGGCAAGTCATGAGCGGTTCGCAGGAGTTGCTTTAAGTCTGTAATAGCTCGTTCCGCAATTCTCTTTGGGTCATATCGCTTTTTGACCAGTTTTTCGATTGCAGGCGCTAGAACTGAAGAGAGATTAAACTCTGGATCAAGTTGCCGACCGATCCCTTCTAACGTAATGATCGCTCGGATCAACAACATGAAATCAGCAGGGCATCTCAATCCGTGATTCGAAAGGATGGTGACAAAATCATTCAGCAGCCTACCGATATTCAATTTCCCTAAATCAACGCCGTAATAGGCATCGATGAAGTCGCGAACGTCGGATTGCAACAACGGCCTTTCAACCGCTTGTGATGGCTTTCCAATTCGCAAGACTGTTGTAACAGCGACTTCAACGTCATGCCTGGCAACGGAAACCAATAGGTCGACCAGTTGCTCACGGCGTTCCTCTTCAAGGAATCCGACCATGCCGTAATCGAGCAAGGCAATTGTTCCGTTCTTCTCTACTCTCAAGTTTCCAGGATGTGGATCACCATGGAAGATCCCGAAATCGAATGCCTGCTTGATGAAAATCTCGGCACCCTGTTGAGCGATCTTCTTGGGGTAGATACCGAACGCCTTGAGCTCATTGCGGTCATCGATGCGGACTCCGTCGATGTATTCCATAGTGAGCACGGAATCGGTTGATCTTTTCTCGTCGACAAAAGGGATATGAAGACGTGGATCATCGGCAAAGAGCCTCGCGAACTCCTTC
>JABJMI010000221.1 GCA_018659505.1 Planctomicrobium sp. | reverse complement strand
TTCTTCAGTTGTTTCCGCATTTGCATCTTCGGGGACCATTTCTTCTGCACCCTCATCAAGGGCAGGATTTCCCTCTCCTGGACCATTTGCAATCGCATCAACAATGGACTGCGGTTGCTTGAACATCGTGATGACACCGCACAAATCGAGTTGAACAAGGTTAGGGTGCTGCATTGCATCGGTAGCCATTTTAGGAAGATTATTGGTCAGCGAGCCGACTCCTTCGATGCCAGGCATTGTGGCTCCAGCACCACCCATTAAGTTCGATGACTCGTAATTGGGAGTTCCACGTCCAGAGAAACCTTCCATCGCATCCGATGAAGATGAATATGTATCCTCTCCGAACGTGTTTCCGTATGGAGATTCTGAACTGATAGCCCCTGTGTAATAGGGGTTTTTTCCGACATGGAAGCGTGTGACTCGCACTGGCCATTCGGAATTTGCGAGTTCAACCAAGAAATCAGGGATTTTATCCTGCATGATAATAACGCTCATGTAGAAACCACGTTCGAGGAAAGGTTTCTCTTCTTCATCGGCAATGTAACGTAACTGGATTGCGTTACTGTTCGCCATTCCAGTCATGGCATAGCTTTCGGAGTCACTCGATCCACTGTCATCACTGGAGGCATCGGCAGCAGAGCCAAATTCTTGATCAGGACTAAAGGCAATCTGCACTTTCGTCGCACTTCCGGTCGTCCCTCCTCCGAAACCACTATTTCCACTATCAGAGCTCATTTCATTCATGTACATATCATCTTCTCCACCACCACCTGTACCTGTGCTATCACCACCAGTCACAACAGGTGATCCGTCTCCACCAACGAGTTGTAATTCGTCGATGCGTCTGAGGATCGATTCAGTGGCTGAATCTTTGTCTTCGTTTAAACGAGCGACTGCATCGAATAGGAGTCGTAACAACCAGATGTCGATTTGTGCGTTCCAAACTTCTTCTGATGTCGCGCGCATTCTTCCGAAGTTGGCTTGTGGAATTGATGCAGCCAGAATGACCTTCTGTTTCCAGGGAACATCGGCGAGTTCCTGTGGAGAATTAGGTCTCGCAGTAACTCCTAATACTCCAGGTGTTCCCAATGCACCTTTCGGATTCTCTAGCGGCATGACCGGTTCAACACGAGATTGCAAGCTGCGCATCAGTCGTTCGTAGGCTTCCTGATAAGCAACGATTCCACGGTAATTGAATTCACCTTGGAATGTTCGTGGAAGATATGTCTCAACAACCGGCGGCCATGTCATTCGCTCTTGTTGTTTCTGCCAGATTCCTAGAGTGGAGTCCTCAACAGTTTTCGAATAGACATCGTTAATTTTCTGCAAGCCTGCAGCGTATTCTTCATTGGGGTCATTTGTACCACCAGGAATATTGCTTAACACCCCTTTGAGTTCAGTTTCTCTTGCTGTTGTAGCAGCTTTAAGCTTGCTATTCGCGGAGAAAAAACCATACATCGCCAGCGGCACGACGAGTCCTGCCAGAATCCAAAAGCGATTCTTAATAATAGGTTGGAGCTTATCCATATCAGTCACCTGTGTCTGGTGGCACTCATGATGTCGCTTGGTTTAAGTTCAACTTATCGCAAGGACAATTTATCGTAAAATGTATAACGTAAGTACGAATCGGAGAAGACGAATGCCTCATTGAGGTTATCGAATTATTCTGATTCAGTTTGTGGTTCCGCAGGCGTTTCAGCTGTTGTGTCCTCGACTGGAACATCCTCCGGAACTTCCTCTGAAGACTCTACTTCAGGTAGCACTCGTTCTTCGCGTGGAACGGGTTTCCAGGCAAACTCAATTGTGAAATCGGTTCGATTGAGTTCCTTCAGATCTTCAGGTCGAGTGGTTCCCATCGGATCCATCGGACCCATTGGTCCGTTAAAGGACGAAGATTCGCTGAAACCTTCGGTTCCAAAATTAGGATCTGATCCGCCAGGGCGATTATTGACGTTCACTCGCGAAGCCGTACTCGATGGTCGATTCCCATCGACATTAATACGGTCAATGACGCGGTTGAAGGAGATAATTGTCGGATGCGAAATCCCCATGACCCGCACATGACGTTCTGGATAACCATCTCGCTGAATAATGGGCAATTTCAAATTCTGTAGGAATGTGGCAACGACATATTGGACACCTTGTCCCTCAACAACATCTTTCGGATCGTGGTGCCAGTGCTGACCGGTCAAAGTCACGATGTAACCCTCACCTGATGGACCAGTTTCTTTGTCCTCGGCTGTCATAAATTCTTTGACTTGCGTATCAAGTCCTTCGTACCAACTTCCGAGATCAGCGACCTTGTCAGTGGTGAAGCTTGTCAGTGAAATTCTATTTCGTAAGTTAATATCTTCTGGTGGGGTATCCGCATTCTCGTCATCTCGTGGCAAGCAATCTAAGATTGAGTTGTAGAGCTCAGTCCAAGAGCCAACATCACGACGATCTTGAATTAAACCAGCAAGTTTCTCTCCAGTCGCCGTATAGGCAGAAGCTTGTGAGTCATAATTAGTCTTGAGGGAAGAGACCTCTCCACCAAATGTTTTCGCTTTCTCCTGAGCATTGGTGAATTCTTCAGTATGAACTTTACCATACGACAAAGCATTTCCGGCAGTTGCCAGTGAAAATCCGAGTAACATTGATGCTGCTGTCGCAACGACCCAAGGTTTCTTCTTTTTGACCATCCGCGCTGTCGCGATTTCAGGCGGCAGCAAGGTTGTTTGAATTCTTGAAATCCCGAGTGCCTGTAAGGCAAGACCGTAAGGAACTGCGAAACTCAAGATGTTCTCAGCGAACATTGGCGAATTGAGAACAGAGTCGCCTGAGAGTGAATTGAATGTTTCAACACGTTCGACTTCATATTGCAGGTTCTGTTGCAAGAACTTCTGCAAACCAGCCAGCTTGAAGCCGTTTCCAACACCGACCACTTTCACGATTTTCGCTGAGCGATTCACGCTGGAGAAATAACCAATCGAACGCTGAATCTCTGAAACGTAATCATTAAAGACGGGGCGCAATGCCTGGAAGACTGCACGTGGGTCGGGAGATTTCGTCGCGTTGCACTTCAGGTGCTCTGCTTTCGCGAAGCTGAGCTTCATCTCTTTCGTTAATGCCCGTGTGAAGTGATTTCCGCCGATTGGAACATTTCGAATCCAGACATTGTAACCATTGGTGACCATGAGAGTGGTGTTATCACAACCCATGTCCATCACAATATAGTGATCCTCGTTTGGATCGCCTTCCGTCTCTTTTCGAATCTGCATCTCGTCGACGCTCACGACGTTATACAGTGCCAACGGGGCAATCTGGATCATCTCGATCTCGACCTTGGCGTTTGTATAAGGTCGCATGTGTTGAAAAATCTGGTCTCGCTTCATCGCGAACAGACCAACTTCAGCATCTAAAAGAAAGCCACCTTCTTCAGCGCCCGCACCCAGCGGTTGGTAATCCCAAATCACATCTTCTAATGCAAATGGAATCTGTTGTCGTGCTTCGTACTTCACAATTTCATGAAGTTTACCTGCTTCGACGGGAGGTAATTGAATGAAGCGTGCCAGCGCAGATTGACCAGGCACACTGATCGAAACTAGATCGCCTTTAAGATCGTTCCTCGCGAGAAATGTTTCCATCGCCTGTGGAATCAATTCCTCGGGAATCGCATCTGGTTGCGAAAGAATTTTTGGGAATGGAATGTAATCAAAGGCTTCAGCAACGATTTGATCCGTTGATTCGATATGACGAACCTTCAGAGCTTTCAGCCCTGCTTGACCGATATCAATACCCCAGGCGGCCTTTGTTTCTGCCATCGAGACTTCTCCGACAAACGAATTGTTGTTCGATTCTTGAAATGAATTGAGTAGCTCAACCGCTCTCTTCTGATTATTTTCCGCTTTACAGCCGACAAACCATACTTAAATAGTTCGTTGAACTACCACGGAAATCAATAATCAGAAACCAAATTGGCTGCTCAAACAGGTTGTTCTGAATCGAACTGAAATGATTGATCAGTAATAATTTAGATGAAATTGATAAAACTCGCAAAGGAGTCTCCATCAATTTCAGTAAATCCGACACTGTAGTCCAACAGTGCGGATCGCTGCTTTCTTCGATCATTCTCGGTTGGAAAACAGCGTCACAATGGATCAGACTACCAATTAGACGACTTCATTGTCGAAAAGTTTCCGAAAATTCGCCTAAAATTCTCGATCGCTGTTTCAACTACAACCTGATTAAGCAGCATGATCGCTGTTCTCAATTCGATTCTGATGAGCCATCGTCTGATTTTGTCGATGCTGCCGGTTCTTTGTGGAATTCCGCCCATCTTTCCCATGCGTATGTCCATTCCATCCACATTCTCATGACGGACCATAAATTCCGCATTTTGCCAAGTTGGTCCTGGTCGAGGCGCGTTTGATTGGCAACAGATGCTTGGGCAGCTTCTTGTAATCCCCATTGAGATGACAACGACTGACAAATTCCGTCAGCGGACAAATCAGGATCGGCATCGTCTCCGACGCAGCCAGCTGCCTCTGCTGAAACAAAGAGTTCAAAGAGGCGACCGCGAGCGGGATCGACTTCCAATGGCTTGCCATTCACTTCGGAGTCCGAAATGATGGAGTTGATTTCAGTAAGTATTTGAGTCTGCAAATCGCTATGAGCAGGTTCAGTCTTGTCCATTATATATGACTCGTTCGTATTACGGATGCCGAAAAGATTGGTCCCCTTCAAATGCTAAAGTAGAGCTTAATCAAATTTGTGTTAAGAGTTGAGTGTCTGGAGTTCAGAGATTCAGAAGAAGTGATGGAAAAGGAAAATTGGTGACAAATCCACCTCGAGACGTTCGGATGTCGGGATTCAGGAATCGCTCAACGGTTAGCGAAGCCTGGACGTGGTTAGATTCGTTTTTGGAAGCCGTTTCGACAGATGTCGAAACAATCCCAATCGAACAGAGCTACGGAAGATGTCTGGCAAGCCCTGTCATTTCTCAAATTGATGTTCCGGGCTTTGATCGTTCTGCGATGGACGGTTATGCGGTTCTCGCTGATGAAACAACGGGAGCCAGCGAATACAACCCGATTCGACTATCGATCATCGGTCAATCAATGCCAGGCGCCGGCTATGCACGAGTGCTTGCGAAGAGCCAAGCGGTCCGAATTATGACCGGCGCTCCACTTCCGCAGGGAGCAAACGCGGTCGTGCCTGTTGAGTATACAACTGCTGATGGCGAAGAGGTTCTTGTCACTACTACCGTTGGGCAAGATAAGCATATCGGGCGAGTCGGAGAGGACATCAAGGCAGGTTCAACGATTCTGCAACCAGGTCGGCGGTTGCGACCGCAAGATGTGGCAGTGATTGCTTCAATTGGAAATGACGAGGTGAAGGTTCGCCGACAGCCTCGCGTTAGAATCCTCGTCACTGGTAATGAATTAGTTCGAGCCGGACAAGAAAAACTTCCGCATCAAATTTATGAAGCGAATTCCTCCATACTATTAGGCACAGTCCCTCGTGATGGAGGAGTCATTGAATCAATCCAGTTTGTTGAAGACAAAGAGACCGCTATC
>JABJMI010000313.1 GCA_018659505.1 Planctomicrobium sp. | reverse complement strand
GTGTTGCCATTGAAAAAATTGACTCCGGCTGATGTCTCCATCAAGAATCTCTATCCTCAAGAGCAAACCTTGAAAAGGATGGAATCCGAAAGCATCGACAACAATCAGTTGAAATCTATTCAACCTATTGATTCGCTGAAAAAAATGGAAAGTGTGCTGGAACAACCTCAACCGACTCAATTTCGTACAGGTCACCTTGTGAATTCCAGTACGTTTCGGATCGCATATGAACTCGAAGATGTCGGACCATCTGGAGTTTCAAAGATTGAGCTGTACATCACAGAGAACGGAGGGACTTCCTGGTTCCACTACGGCAGCGACAATGATCGAACATCACCGATTGTTGCCAAAGTGCCACGGGATGGAAATTACGGATTCTCGTTTAGAATTCGAAACGGTGCCGGGCTGGTTGCCACACCGCCTCAACCGGGAGAGCGCCCAGAGATCAATGTTTCGGTAGATCAAACCGCGCCAACTGCGAACCTCGAACCAATTCAGCAGGGTCAGGCACTGCATCAGAATCAGATCGTCATCAAGTGGAACGCATCTGACCGTGAACTCGATGAAAACCCAATCGCCCTTTACTATGCGACGCAGGAAACCGGTCCCTGGGAATTGATTAAAGGTTGGACGGCAAATTCTGGAACATTACCCTGGACAGTCCCCTCTGCCGTGCAGTCGAATTTCTACATTCGTCTTGACGTACGCGACGCTGCCGGAAACATCACTCGCATCGATGGGGAGACGGCATATACCGTTGATCAATCTCGCCCCAAAGCCCGCATCACAGATGTCGAGTCTTTGAGAAACGATAGCGTACGCCAGTAGTGCTCACCAGAGCTTGAGATGCCATGCTGCTATTTGAATTTCGTAGGGTGGGTGAAGCAATCCGTTGATGAAATGGTGGGTTACGTTCTTGATTTTTATCGATGAAGAACTGTTGCTTTTGATTCACAATTCATTGCGTAACCCACCGTTCACCTGGATCGTCGAACTTCACCCACCCTACGACGATATTGAGTCGGATGGCTTCGTGATTTATCCAAAATTATTGGAAAAATCGCAGATCGATTTGTCGCGAATTTACTCTCTCTCTCGCTTGGCGTTTGACTCTCTCTGCAAACCTGCGTAGATTGGATGTTGGGCGAACACTTCTCAATAATCTTATTCAGGATTTCATTGAACTCTTTAGAGTCAAATATTCTAAAGGATAATTATCATGTGGGGCGAACTGATCCCGGTCGGTGGTGGAGACACGATTCCGCTTCTCGAAAAGAAAATACTCATCGGACGTCGCAGTAGCTGCGAAATTGTCCTTTCATTCCCTAATGTCTCTTCACAACATTGCGAATTAAATCTCATCGACGGCTATTGGGAGATTCGTGATCTTGGGAGCAGCAATGGGATCAAGGTCAATGGTGAGCGCTATGATCAGAAATGGCTGCACCCAGGGGACGAAATCTCCATCGCCAAGAACCATTTTGAGATCATGTACGAACCGACAGGTGACGCCCCTCCCGAGGAAGATGATCCATTTGAATTAGGACTCCTTGAGAAAGCCGGTTTGCAAAAACAGGCTCAACAAAGACGCCGCGCAGGTCCACCACCTGCAGCGAAGAAGCCTGATAAAAAACAATCATTCGGAGCCGAAGAAGACGCAGCCATGGATTGGTTGATGGGAGATGACTGAAGAAGGAAATAGGTGTTGGGAATTAGGAATTAGGAAAGTTCGTTTCGCTGCCCGCAATCAAGTGGGCAGCGAACGTTCGTTCTGATAATGTAAGTGCTCACTCATCAATTCGGCTTTTTTTCTAAATGTGATTTAGCAATCGAACCATCTAAATAGCGGTCCTTTAATTCTCGAAGTATTTGTGGCGAAGAAGAAGCGGAAGTCAACTCGAAAGGTTCGTGTGCAGTTCAAAAAGAACCGCCAGAACCGTGCTCGCGTCCAAGATTTGACTCAGCAATCTCGTGAAGACTTGGATCAGGTCGCTGACTTGGAAACCGGTGAACGACTTTCCGGGAAAGGTTCTCTCTCTCGCTATCGGACAGTTGTCACAAACGAAGACGACGACGAGAACATCCGTGACGTAGATGAAGAGGCTTGTCTCTCTGGACGAGTCCTGAAATCAATTGGTTCCAATAATATCTCTGTTCAAATTGACTCCGGAAAACTGTTCTCGTGTACCGTTCGTCGCGTTGTCCGCACGATGTCCCGCGATGGTCGCAACGCTGTCGTCGCTGGCGATCATGTGTTGCTGACTGAAGTCGGCAAAACTGAAGGGGTGATCGAACGTGTGAAACCGCGAAAAGGAACACTCACCCGTGTCAGTCGCAGCGAAGCACACGTGATTGTGGCGAATGTCGATCAAGCAGTGATTGTCGCTTCGGTGAATGAACCGGTACTGAAACCGGGACTGATTGATCGTTTCCTTTGCAGTACAGAGAAAGGCAATATCCGGGGAATCATTTGCCTAAACAAGATCGATCTTGGCAATCGAGTTCAACTCCAACGGATCGCAGGTCAATATGCTCGCCTCGGTTGTGAAGTCGTCATGACAAATGCTTTAACTGGCGATGGCATTGACGAACTGAAGAGATTACTTGTCGGGAAAGAGACGGTCTTCACCGGTCAAAGCGGTGTCGGAAAATCGTCACTCTTAAACGCCGTACAACCTTCGCTGGGGCAACTGACAAGTTCAATCAGCGGAGAGAATAACAAAGGGCGCCATACAACAAGAGTTACGGAATTGATCGCACTTGAAAGCGGTGGCTGGGTCGTCGACACCCCCGGCATTCGACAACTTCAACTTTGGGATGTGCGAGTCGAAGAGGTGGAAGGACTATTTATTGAATTCCGACCATTCGTGACCCGATGCCGTTACCCAAACTGTTCTCACACGCATGAGTCGAATTGCGGAATACTCGACGCAGTTGAGTCGGGCATGATCTCTCCGCTGCGGTATCAAAGCTATCTAAGACTTATTCTAAATGAAAACAAACACCGCCGTCAGCCATCCACGTCAATCACTGAACTCTTCGAAGCCGATTAAGGAGCTAGAGAGATGCCAGCGAAGTTCAAAACAATTATGAACATCAGACAGATCCTGCTGGGAATATTGTTCTGCCAGACATTGAGTGCTTCCTTACTTGCCGCTGATCCTGTTCCCGAAGTTCGTGTCTCAAACATCAGACGAGTTTTTCACAATGGTGAACACAACGCCTTTACTGATCTCTGTCAGTTTCAGGGCAAGTACTACTTAACATTTCGTAGTTGTCCACAAGGACATATGGTTCATCCGACTTCGTCGATTCTTGTGCTCGTCAGCGATGACCTTAAGAATTGGGAACAAGTTCACCGATTCAATGTTCCTTTGAGAGATACTCGCGATCCGCACTTCTTGATCTTCCAGGAAAAACTCTTCATCTACACCGGGACGTGGTACTGCGGAGAAACTTCTCCAAAGACATATGACATGAATCAACAACTCGGCTACGCAGTCTGGTCTAACGATGGAAAAGAATGGTCGCGTCCGCAAATGCTTGAGGGAACGTACGGGCATTACATCTGGCGGGCTGCAACACATGACGGTAAAGCGTACTTGTGTGGTCGCCACAAAGTTAATTTCCAGGAAGATGGCGGGAAGCGAAATCGACAGGCGACTGTTTCGACAATGCTGGAAAGCGATGATGGGCTAAAGTGGCGGGCTAATTCCTACTTTCAAACAGAATGGGGGGACGAAACAGCCTTCTTATTTGAAGCTGATGGAAGCGTCATTGCAGTCGCTCGCAAGAGCTCAAATCCAGCGCAGCTATGCAAGTCGAAATTTCCATTCAATGAATGGACTCGTGAGAGCCTGGGGCGCTTCATCGGCGGACCATTGCTGGCAAAATGGAACGGACACTCTCTTGTTGGGGGACGTAAATCTTTAAGCGGCAAGCAACCAGTAACTGCGTTGTATTGGCTTGTTGATGACGAACTTCAGGAGATTGTTGAACTCCCGAGTGGAGGAGATAACTCATACCCAGGATTTATAGAGGTAAGTCCGAATAAAGGTATCGTCTCTTGGTATTCCTCACACGAGAAGAATGAGCAGGGAGAAACAATAACCGCGATTTATCTTGCTGACCTGGAGATCGTTAACCCTTAAACTCGACGCAGCGGAACTGCCGAGACAATCTCTTACAAAGAGGTCATCGGATTGACCTCTTTTCTAAGTATTTTTTTGAATACGATAAAAAACAACGCACTTCAACATAAAATGCTGAAGTGCGTTGAGGCTCGTAATGCTGACCCGTCATCACAAAGCTTTGTTCATAAGAACATTAAATTACTCGATCTTCCCGCAACTTTAATTAGTTTATCAAAATGTTTTTGACCTACCACGAACGCAGGGCGCACGGTCATGTTGCATTCCCCCTGTTCAGTGATTAGATTGAATCGACGACGAAATTAAGTTGCTAAGCGAATTTGGCAGGTATCGATGGCTTGGGAGATTGAAAATGTTAAACAGACCTACGGTTGCAATAAAGCTGTCCTGAAACATTTCAGGGAAAAGCGGGGCTGGACGCAGTTCGAGTTCTCAAAAGTCGCAGGGTACAGCCAACGCTTGATCAGTAAAGCCGAGTCTGGCAGGTCAATATCGAGTGAAACAGTCCTGAACCTCGCTGAAGCTTTATCGACAAAGGAAGAACCACTCTACCCAGAGGATTTGATCTGCGATCCACTACAATGTGCGAAGAATTATGTAGCTGCAATTTACTCGCGGCAGCAGGACTTGATGGCATTGTTGGTTCCTCTCCTTGATGAGGCAGTGGTGTTTCAGATTGCAGGTGATCCTCAGCAAATCCCCTTCGCAGGTCGATTTGAAGGGATCGCTGGTGTACAAACACTTTTCGAACGATTCTTTTCTATCCTCGAAGCTCCTCAAGACCACGACCATACGAAATGCTATCAGTTTATTTCAGAGGGGAACAATGTCGTCGTTTGGGGCGATAGTTGGATTCATCCGATTGGGCAGCCAATGAAGACCCCAATGCCGACAACGAATCTTATCAAGTTTCGCAGAGGCAAAATTGTATTTCTGGATGATCGATTCGATACACAAGCCGGCGCAGAAAAGCTGCTTCAAAACCAACAAAAGTAAAGCTACTCTTAGCCCGATAGCTGCCCACTTAAACGTGGGCGAACCGCTGTGCTTTCAAGCTAAAGTCAACTCGCCACGGGACCTGTTCAGATTGACGAATTTTAAGTAATTTACTTTACCCTTGACCCTCGACACTAGCCCCTAGACCATCCTCAAGTCATCGGAATGACTTTCCGCAGCAAGACCGCCGGAATCAGCAATAGCAGAATGCCAGCCACGTATGGAATTCCTTCATTGCCAAATTTAAAGAACACAAATGTTGCGTTCAGGACAATGACGGAAAGCAGCATCACGCCGATGGCAGGTTGAATCTTCGCTGGCGAGGGATCAAGAATTGCGACGATTGTTCTACGATTAATCGTGAACGCGATGACTCCCCAAAGGATCAAAACTGATTTGGAGTTTGCAATTCCCGGTGGTAACGGAAGACCAAGCTGCGTCGCAAAATCACCTAACCAGAGTGCTAACCCAACGAGTCCGAGGTTGATGACAATCGTCGATAACAACAACGGCAGTCGCAGGTTCATTTTCGCTTCACGTTTCGCGAACCAAGTCACGCCAGCGATGTAAATCCCCATGCAAAGTGCAATCCACAACAACGGTTGCTGAAACGCCGCTGCGAGTCGAATGCCTGCGGTACTCGCACCTAAAAAGAGGTTCAAGCTCCGACAAGCTCCCATGAAGATAGGACCAACAGGCGTCCGCTTCATGGAGGAATCATACAACAAGATGCAAACCGCCAGCATCCCTGCAATCATCAAACTGCGTAAGTCCGCACAATATGCAAACCCAAGCCCGGCAGACATTAAAGCTATCGCGAAGATAGCCGCATTGCGTCGAGAGACTGCACCAGACGGAATCGGACGGCTTGGTCTTTCGGCTGTGTCTTGTTTGACGTCAAAGACATCATTAAAGACCATGCCAGAGAGATACAAGCACGCGCTCGCTGCCAGTAAGAGCACGAATTCTGATGTCGGCTGCAGCGCAGCATGAGACAACAGAAATCCGGCAGCGATATCAGCCAGCGCCGTGAAGACTGTCGGAAAACGACAAAGTCTTAGATATCTCATCATGCAAGATATTCTGAGCTTAGCCGGACACTTAAAGTGTCCGGCAAATCAACTCGTTATGCGTCTTTAAGAATCGGAGTCAAATAAGCAACCGTGCTGTCCATTGACGCCAGGTGCTCATAATCCGATTCTGGGATTTGCACCCGATACAGCTTGCGAAGTTCCATGACAATGTCGAGGAAATCCATACTGTCGAGTTCCATCTGCTCACGAAACGCAACGGAATCGTCGAGATCAGATAGATCTTCATCGGGGGCAATACGTTCTAGAATGTCAATAATGACCTGACGAATTTCCGGTGGAGTCATCCCGGTCTCTCTCCTATCAATAATTGTAGGGCAAGCTCCCGCCTGCCTTCCTGTTGTGAAATTTTATTATCCAGAAACTTAAATACCAGCAACGTACGTCCAACCCGGGGTTGAAGTTCGTCCAGGGTATTGGAATGTGGAGTTAATAAATACTTACTACAGCTGATGTGACCTTCCGCATCTAGCGTAGAACTGTATTGGACAAGGTAATCAACCCGAATGCAAAGCAACCAGCACTGTTTCAAGAAATCTTGATCCTGAGATTGCAAATTTTGGCACCGCGCCCAATTCCGGTGAGTGTTTTGGTTATCTCCCGTCGTGGGTGGCACGACCCAGAACGTAACGGAGTGAAGTGATGGGCGTGGCGAGCGCGGGG
>JABJMI010000599.1 GCA_018659505.1 Planctomicrobium sp. | reverse complement strand
TGAAATTGATCAATTTATTCAGTCGCGGCTTACTCAGAAAAACCTTAAGCCATCTCCACAGGCCGATCCAGAAACATTGATTCGCCGGGTCACCCTGGACCTGACCGGACTGCCTCCGACTCCTGCTGAAGTCCAAGCTTTTAGAGATGATCACTCACCAAAGCCATATGAGAACCTGGTCGATCGCTTGCTCCGTTCACCTCGTTTTGGAGAACACGTTGGTCGCTTCTGGCTGGATGCCGCACGGTATGGCGACACACATGGTCTTCACCTCGATAACTATCGGGAAATGTGGCCCTATCGTGATTGGGTAATCGAATCCCTGAACAAGAATATGTCATACGACCAATTTATTATCGAGCAAATGGCCGGCGATTTACTGCCGAATCCAACAACCGACCAGTTAATCGCAACAGGATTTAATCGAGCTCATGTGACGACCAGCGAAGGAGGCTCGATCGCAGCTGAAGTCCGAATGCGGAATGTTGTTGATCGAGTTGTCACGTTCGGAACAGTCTTCATGGGGACGACCTTAGATTGTACTCGCTGTCATGATCATAAGTTTGATCCCCTCACTCAGGAAGATTTTTATTCACTGTACGCCTATTTCAACAGTATCGATGGAAACCCCCTCGACGGAAACAAAAAAGATCCCGCACCGGTTTTGAAAGTTCCGTCGGCAGAGGAAGAAGAAAAACTCAAAACTTTTGACGAAAAGATTGCGGTCTTGCAGAAGAAATTTAACGGAGCGTGGCCGGAGTTAGTTGAGTCTCAATTAGAATGGGAACAAGCAGTCACGACCGAAAACGCTGATGGTGAAGTTC
This sequence comes from Planctomicrobium sp., assembly GCA_018659505.1. Taxonomy (GTDB): domain Bacteria; phylum Planctomycetota; class Planctomycetia; order Planctomycetales; family Planctomycetaceae; genus Thalassoglobus. The sequence continues at coordinate 5,458 of JABJMI010000599.1, read as the reverse complement.
AATGGAATCAACTTGTCCCTGAACAATTCACTTCCACCGGAGGAGCCGATCTGGAACTGCTCGAAGATCATTCAATACTGGCAACAGGTAAGAATTCAGCGACCGAAATTTATGAAGTCGTTAATGAAATTGAAGGAGCAGGCTGGCAAGGAGTTCGACTGGAAGGCTTACTTGACCCAAAAAACACAAATGGAGGAACAGGCAGAAGTTCTAACAGTAACGTCGTACTCACCGAATTCGAACTCTACACAGCTACGCTGCCTGAAGAAGGGCAAGAGCCTGCATGGAAAAGAATTAAAATCTCAAAAGCGACTGCTGATCACGAACAGGGTAATGGTGATTTCAAGATTGCCAACGCGATTGATGGAAAACCGAAAACCGGCTGGGCAACTGAAGGTTATGCGAAGAAAGAACCTCGTACAGCGATCTTCCAGACAGCTGAAACATTTGGTTCTGAGGGAACGGGTCTAGTTAAGATCGTTCAGAAATTTGAATCAGTTCATGCTCAACACCAGTTCGGTCGTTTTCGACTTTCACTCACGAAGCAAGAACCGATTCGTTCAGTAGTTCCGGCAGAGATTCTGGCAATTCTGAAAATTGAAGCTGATAAGCGAGACCAGAAACAAAAGAACCAAGTACAGAAACACTTTCGCGAGAATGTGAGTTCTCATCCGGATTACGTCGCAGTCAGAGACGAATTGGCAGCGAAACGAAAAGCGAAAACCGACCTCAACAACAGCATCACGACGACTCTCATCTGGAAAGAGAAATCTAAGCCAGAGCCTGCCTTTATGCTGAATCGTGGAGAGTACGACCAACCAGGAGCAGAAGTTCAGCGACGTACTCCGGGCTTCTTACCAGCGATGCCGAAAGAGATGCCAAACGATCGCTTGGGCTTGGCGCAATGGCTGGTCAGTCGAGAACACCCACTCACGGCGCGAGTTACGGTCAATCGATTTTGGCAGCAATTCTTCGGGACTGGTTTAGTGAAAACTTCTGAAGATTTCGGTTCGCAGGGTGAACCGCCTAGTCATGCGAAACTTCTCGACTGGCTCGCTGTCCAATTTATGAATGATGGCTGGGACGTCAAGAAAACGATGAAAAGAATGGTCATGTCGAAGACTTATCAGCAAACATCTAAGGTTTCGCCAGAACTCGTAAAACTCGATCCCGCGAATCGGCTGCTTGCACGTGGACCTCGTTTTCGACTCGATGCGGAAATGTTACGAGATCAAGCGTTGTTTGTCAGTGGATTACTGGTTGAGAAAATGGGTGGTCCCAGCGTGAAACCACCTCAGCCAGATGGACTCTGGTTTGCAGTTGGATACTCTGGTTCGAACACAGTTCGCTTCAAGGCAGATTCTGGTCCGGACAAAGTTCACCGGCGAACAGTCTATACGTTCATTAAACGAACTGCCCCACCTCCTCAAATGAATGTGTTTGATGGACCTTCTCGTGAGTCTTGTACCGTTCGTCGAGAGAGGACGAATACTCCTTTGCAAGCATTACTGCTATTCAATGACCCGCAATACATCGAAGCAGCGATAGCACTGGCGGATCGTGCAATAGAAACTGGTCAAGAGGACGTCGCTAAGATCGCGACCGAAATGCTGTGGCTGACGCTGACTCGCGAACCGACTCAGCAAGAAGTCGACACGTTGGTTTCCGGCTATCAACAAGACGTCAAGGCTTTTCAAGATCAGCCAGAGCAGGCAGGCAAATTGCTTGAAACCTCCAGCACTGAAGTAGGAAAAGACCGAGATCCCGCAAAACTCGCTGCCTGGACGATGTCCGCCAATCTTCTACTGAACCTAGACGAGATTGTAACCAAAAACTGATTGACGAAGGTGAATTGACCTTGGGGTTAAATTCCTCTTCTCTGTTGATTGTTTTCAGAGAGATTCATTTGGAACTCGACCTTTAGATCACCAGATGCTTCTTCCAAATCAAGTACGTCCAAAGTAGCTCCTGGATAATCATTCAGGAATGTTAAAGGGATAGTGCGAGGAATTGAGATTGGTTCCAACTCCTTGCTGATCTGCTCTTCAAGGACTTCCTGAGAGAGAAGCTTTCCTCCGGCATCGGTTTCATCCAATGAGCGTACTTGTAAGAGCGTCGGCACTAGGCGAATCGATTCTCGCTCTGTAATTGCCTTCAAGCTAAAGGCAAAAAGATGAGTCCCGATTGTTTGACCGAGAACTGGCTGAATTGATAATCTGACCTCAAATTCCAATGCTCCGTTTCTTAGAAAGACTTCAAGTGGCTGCTGCTCATCAAGAATCAAAGTAAACAGTTTTGGGGTCTCATTTGCAGTGAAATCAATCTTATGATTTTCTAAAAACGCTTCCGCTTGCATGTCTGATATTCTTAAACCAGCCAAGGGAAGTCGTTGGAGCAAGCTATTCAAAAAACCGTCGTCAACAAGCATTGCTCCATGGCTTGCGGGATGGCTGATCTGCAACTGCTGTTGAGGCTCAACAAAAGTCGCGGTCGCTGCCCTGATGATTACTTCTGAATTTGTTGTTTTCGTCGAGAATGTTAGGTCATTCATTTCGTACTGAGTTAACCAATCTCGAAGAGATGGCAAGTGCGTTCGGTTAACCTTGCTGATTTCCGAGTCGATAGACTCATTGAATTCTGGAACAACTTGTTGAGTCACTTTGTACGCTGCAATTTGTTGAGCTTCTGGAAGTCGCTGGTTTGCAACATTGATCGCAGTCCGTTCTGCGATTCGCCCCAGAATCGGTAGCGGTGCCAACGGTGTGGCTGCTCCAATATTTTGTTGATCAACTCGCAATAAGGCTGATGGAGCCCATGTTGTCACGACTTCGCCATTAAATTGAACTCTTTTATTCAATACAAAATCATATCGCCCGCGATTCTGGATCGCTGCCTGAGGTGTATAGCTGGTGGTTTGATTATTTGTTGTTCCAGTCAGCTGAAAATTGAATAATGCAGAGTTCTCGGATGGCAGAAAATCGACTGAAAGTCCCGAAACGGTTCTCTGTACTCCAAACACTTCTGCCCCGAGAATAAAGTCCCTGACTGGTCCTTCATCAATTCTCTGTTCGGAAGAGAGACTTTTGAAAAAACTCTCTCGTAGAATGAACGATACCCGTCCTTCTCTATTCACCCGAGTTGAGTTTGAATTGATTCTCTTTGTTTCAACTTCTTCAATCTCTCCCGGGGCAGGCAAGACTGGGGCAGGAAGTTGTGCCTGCAAACTGGGCTGAGAAAACAGAGCGATTGCCAGACTGGCAATACTTAGAATTTTGTTGTTCAGATGCATTACTCTTAGCTGATTAGAGCATATCGGAAACGGAATCATTGTGAGAGACATTCCAAATTTAACGAATTTCAAAACAGCATTGTACATGCTTCTGTAAGCAGCAAAAGTAAAAAAACGAAATGCAGAGCAAATTCGAATATCCGGGTTTGTTGCACAAAAAAATGAGGTTCTTGAATAGCCCTGCTAACTTGACCAGACTACCCGTGTTAAATGTGTCAAGCTTCATTCAGATCGATGAAACTCCCATAAACTTCTGAATGTGCGGATTCCAATGAAGACAACGACTGTACTGATTTTAACAGCATTATTTGTCTGTACCTTAATAGGGGTTGTGGTTTACGACCAAAAACCTGTCGCTGGCAATGAACAGCGAATTTATGAAGACCTGAATGACGTCGCGGAGATAAACCAGGAGGGAGAAGCGAATCAAATCTTAAATTCTGAAACAATTCTAACAAACGCACAGACATCGAATTCTGTAAGTGAAAAAACTCAACGAAGACGAGTTCCTCTGCCGTACGAGAAAGGTGTAGTTCACCTAGGTGTCGGGGCATCCCTGGGGGGAAAGCTTCCGTTTCCCGAAGATAATGCCTGGAATCAGCGAATCGACAAGAAGCCCGTCGATCCAATGTCACGAACTTTGATCTCCAGTATCGGAATTACTAAACATCTTCATCCAGATTTTGGCTCGGGAACATGGGAAGGTGCTCCTATTGGAATTCCGTATGTTGTTGTTTCAGGTGATCAACCTCGTGTCCCGATTGTGTATACAGCTTACGGTGACGAAAGTGATCCGGGGCCATATCCGATTCCAGATTATGCACGTATTGAAGGAGCCCCGAATCAAGATGGTGACCGTCACGTGATCGTCATTGATCGTGACGAATGGAAACTCTATGAAATCTTCCGGGCATTCTCGATTGCGGATGGTGAATTGTGGCGAGCCGATTCTGGTGCGATCTTCGGGCTATCCGAGCATCCATCACGTCCGATTGGTTGGACAAGTGCCGACGCAGCGGGGCTTCCAATCTTTCCTGGATTAGTTCGCTATGATGAAGTTGTTGAACAAAAAGAAATTCGCCATGCTCTGCGGTTTACTGTCAATAACACACGCCGTGCTTTTGTTGCGCCTGCTACTCACTGGGCGAGTCGATCTAACGATCCGAGACTGCCACCGTTGGGAATGAGAGTTCGCCTGAAAGCGGATTATGATATTTCTGATTTCCCCGCTGAAACGCAAGTGATTCTCACAGCATTGAAAAAATATGGGATGATTCTTGCTGATAACGGCAGCGACTGGTACATCTCCGGTAGTCCCGATCCTCGCTGGGATAATGACTCAATCCATGCCCTCAAGAAAGTGACCGGCAAGGATTTAGAAGTCGTCCTTATGGAAAATATCGTCACGGAATAAATGGAAGAGTCTTTTGGCGAACGATTTGTTTGTAAGTCGACTGGGCAGCATACGATAAAGTGTGCAGCTAAATGCCACGGTCGCTTGACCCGATTCCGTACTTCCATTCCAATGTGATTGAACCACTTATTATTAATTCAATTGCATAGTCTTCTGGGAGTCTTACGATGAAATTCGGCTTAAATCTATTGTTGTGGACTTCTGGAGTTGATGAGTCGATCTTTCCGATGCTCGATAGCATCAAAGAATGGGGCTATGACGGTGTTGAACTGCCTGTCTTCGAGATGGAAGAAGCTGCTTACAAGAAAATTGGTGCCAAGCTTGATGAGCTTGAGTTCGGACGAACCGCTGTCACAGTTTGTACTCCTGAAGAAAACCCAATTTCTGAAGATGCTGCGATTCGCGAAGCTGGTGTAAATCGTCTGAAGAAAGCCATTGATATGTGTGCCGCTTCTGGATGCACACATCTACTCGGTCCAATCCATTCAGCGTTAGGACATTTCGTAGGTCGTGGACGAACTGAAGAAGAATGGAAATGGGGACAGGAATCGCTCGCTAAAGCTGCCGATCACGCGCAGGCGAACGACGTTATGCTCACTGTTGAATACTTGAATCGCTTCGAATGTTACTTCCTGAACACTGCTGAAGATGCTTCTCGTTTCACACGAGAAATCAATCATCCAAATTTGAAGATGATGTACGACACCTTCCACGCCAACATCGAAGAGAAGTCACCCTCCGCTGCGATTAAGGTT